>JBFIFF010000101.1:0-6917 GCA_041602955.1 Gammaproteobacteria bacterium
ATGGTCACGCTGCTGCACGCGCTGCGCAAGTACGACCTCAAGACCGGCGTCGCGGCGCTGTGCATCGGCGGGGGCGAGGCGACGGCCGTGGCGATCGAGCGGCTCTAGGGTCGCCGCGCCTGGCACCTGATGGATTTTCACAGCGCCAGGCGCTCCGGGTTGGGCGCGGCTCTGACCACGCACCGACGAACCCACCGTGGGCTGGTCGTCCTCAAGGGCCGCGCGGTGGCGGGCGCCCACCCCCGTTCGCATCGGGTGTAGCGCTGCCCCTCTCGACCGGAGGTCATCGGCTGTGGACTGCCTCAACCTCCCTCTATCGGCCTGGCGCGATGCGGCGGCTTCGCACTCGGTCGTGGGCGCGCAGGCACCGCCCACCCACAGCAAAAAGGTTGACAAAAAGTGAATACAGAATACAATAGACCGTCAATAGTGAATACCGTATGCAGTATTTCCGGTCGGGTGAAGCCGAATCACGGGTGGCGCATCCGGGCCGTCCGGCGGAGCCGGCACACATGCGCATCCGGGGCGGAGCGACGGGTGTCGTAGCGACTGGCGTAAAGGAGCAACCATGGATTTTTCCCTCAGTCCCCAGCTGCAGACCCTGCAGATGAAGGTCAGGAAGTTCATCGCCGAGGAGGTCATGCCCCTCGAGAACGACGCGCGCCTGACGCCCCACGGCCCGGCCGAGTCGCTGCGCGAGGAACTGGTGGCGCGGGCCCGAGCCGCGGGACTGCTGACCCCGCACGCCTCCAGGGAGATGGGCGGGCTCGGCCTCTCCCACGTGGAGAAGGCGATCGTGTTCGAGGAGGCGGGCTATTCGACGCTCGGACCGACGGCGCTCAATATCCACGCCCCGGACGAGGGCAACATTCACCTGTTGGAGGCGGTCGCCACCGATGCGCAGAAGGCGCGCTGGCTCAGGCCGCTGGTGGAGGGGCACACCCGCTCGTGCTTCGCGATGACCGAACCGCCGCCTGGCGCCGGTGCCGACCCGTCGCAGCTGGCGACCCGCGCGGTGCGTGATGGCGACGACTACGTCATCAACGGCACCAAGTGGTTCATCACCGGCGCGGAGGGGGCGACCTTCGCGATCATCATGGCCAAGATGGAAGACGGATCGGCGACGATGTTCCTCGCCGACATGGACCGCCCGGGCATCGAGCTCGTGCGCACGATGGATGCGCTCGACACCTGCTTCACCGGCGGTCACGGCGTGCTGCGTTTCAACGACCTGCGGGTGCCGGCGACGGACGTCCTCGGCGAGCTCGGCAAGGGCTTCCGCTATGCGCAGGTGCGCCTCGCCCCCGCGCGCCTGACGCACTGCATGCGCTGGCTGGGACAGGCCCGGCGGGCGCACGACACCGCGCTCGAGTACGCACGCCAGCGCACGGCCTTCGGGCGCATCCTCGGCGAACACGAGGGTGTGAGCTTCATGCTCGCCGACAACGAGATGGACCTGCAGACCGCGCGTCTGCACATCTGGCACACGGCGTGGCTGCTCGACCAGGGCGAGCGCTGCAATTTCGAATCGAGCCGGGCGAAGGTCGCCTGCTCCGAGGCGGAATGGCGCGTGGTCGATCGCAGTGTCCAGATTCTCGGTGGCCAGGGGGTGACCCACGAGACCATCGTTCCACGCATCTTTGCCGACATGCGCGCCTTCCGCATCTACGACGGCCCGAGCGAGGTGCACCGCTACAGCCTCGGCAGGAAGCTGGTCGCGGGCAGGACCGGCGCGGCGGGCACCCCGGTGGAGCGCGCGCAATGATCCCCGAGTCGATCGCTGGCATGTTCGCGCTCGAGGGCAAGGTGGCCCTCGTCACCGGCGCGTCCAGCGGCCTGGGACGGCACTTCGCCTCGCTGCTCGCGCAGGCGGGGGCCGAGGTGATCGTGACCGCCCGTCGCACCGACAAGCTGCGCGACGTCGTCGCCGAGATCGAAGGTGCGGGCGGTCGTGCGCGGGCCGTGGCGCTCGACGTCACGGACGCGGCCGCGGTGGCGGCGGCGTTCGACCAGGCGGGCTCGCTTGCCGGGGTGCCGGACATCGTCATCAACAACGCCGGGCAGACCGTCACCAAGCCCCTGCTCGAACAGACCGAGGCCGACTGGGACGGGGTCATCGACCCCAACCTGAAGGGCTGCTGGCTGGTCGCCACCGAGGCCGGAAGGCGCCTGGTCGCGGCCGGCAAGACGGGCAGCATCGTCAACATCGCCTCGATCCTCGGCGAGCGTGTCGGTGGGGGGGTCGCGCCCTACGCCGTTTCGAAGGCCGGCGTGGTGCAGTTGACCAAGGCGATGGCGCTCGAGCTGGCCCGGCATGGCATCCGCGTCAATGCCCTGCTGCCCGGCTACGTGATCACCGACCTGAATCGCGACTTCCTCACCAGCGAGGTGGGAGACAGGTTGCGCAAGCGCATCCCCAGTCGTCGCTTCTGTGATCTGACCGACCTCGACGGGCCGCTGCTGCTGCTCGCCTCGGCCGCGGGTGAGGCGATGACCGGGGCGTGCGTCGCGGTCGATCGCGGCCACCTGGTCGGCGGACTCTGAGGGCGCCATGGAAGAGAAGGCAAGGCAAGCGGTCGAGGCGTTCGTCGCGCGCGCCAGCGGTGCGGACCGCGTGGCGATCCACGACGCGCGGCAACTCTCCGGAGGCGCGGTGCAGGAGAACTGGTTGCTCGACCTCGAGGTCGAGGGCGGGGCGCAGGCCGGTCACCACGCATGCGTCCTGCGCTGCGATTCCCCGACCGCCGGGGTGGCGAACAGCCTCGGGCGGGCGCAGGAGTTCGCGCTGCTGCGCACCGTTCACGCCGCCGGGGTCACGGTCCCCGAGCCGCTGTGGCTGTGCGAAGACCGCGCGGTGATCGGCCGGCCGTTCTTCCTGATGCGGCGCATTGCCGGCACCGCCGCCGGCCATCTCCTGGTCCGGGATGCGCGCTACGGCGGCGACCGCCAGCGGCTGGCCGAGCGTCTCGGCCGGGAGCTCGCCCGCATCCACTCGGTGCGGCCCCCGCAGCCGGCGCTCGACTTCCTGCCCTGGGACGACGACGCACCGGCGTTGCGCCGGGTCGAGCAGCATCGCGCCTTTCTCGATGGGCACCACACGCCCTATCCGGGCATCGAGTGGGGTCTGCGCTGGCTCGAGCGCCACGCCCCGCCGCGTGGCACCGTGACGCTGACCCACCGCGATTACCGCACCGGCAACTACATGGTCGACGAGAACGGCCTGACCGGCATCCTCGACTGGGAGTTCGCCGGCTGGAGCGACCCGCTCGAGGACCTCGGCTGGTTCTGCGCCAAATGCTGGCGCTTCGGCAACATCGCGGCGGAAGCCGGCGGCATCGGCGCACGGGACGATTTCTACCGCGGCTACGAAGCCGAGTCGGGCCAGGCGCTGGACCGCGACGCGGTGCGCTACTGGGAGGTCATGGCGCACGTGACCTGGGCGGTGATCGCCGTCCAGCAGGCGGAACGCTTCTGCTCGGGCGAGGAGGACTCGCTGCTGCTGGCGCTCACGGGTCACATCGTGCCCGAGCTCGAATGGGAGATCCTGGACATGACGGGGAACGACTGATGCGCGAACAGCCCAAAGGCGATGCGCTGCTGGCATGCGCCCGCCGACTCCTGCGTGACGAGGTGCTGCCCGCCGTCCCGGGCGAGTGCAAGCACGCGCTGCTGATGGTGCTCAACGCGATGTCGATCGCGGAGCGCCAGTTGCGTCACGGCGATGCGCCGGAGCGCGAGGAACTCGATGAGCTGCATGCCCTGCTGGACGACGCGCGACGGCCGCTGGCCGAGTCCAACCGGGAGTTCGCCCGGCTGATCCGCGAGGGGGCGGGGGATCCGGGCGAGGCGCGCCGCGGCGCGGTCCTCACGCAACTGCGCGCGCAGGCGGTGCGCCGGCTCGCCGAGAGCAACCCCAAGGTGCTGCCCAAAGCGGCGTCATGAGCTCGCTGACGCTGATCCGTCACGGCCAGGCCTCCTTCGCGGAGGCGCGCTACGACGAACTCACGGAACTCGGCATCGCCCAGTCCCGGGCCCTGGGTAACTGGGCCAGGGAGAGGGCGGTGCCGTGGAGCGTGCTCCGGCACGGGCCGCGTCGACGGCAGGCCGACACCGCGCACGGACTCGTCCAGGCCTCCGGCCTGCCCCTCCGCGTGGAGGTCGATCACGGCCTCGACGAGTTCGCCGAGGGGGAGGAGATCCTCGGCGCGGCCGCCGGTCTGTGCGGACGCCCCATGTTCGGACCCGACGCGCCGGCGCGATCCGAGCGGCTGCGTTGCTACGAGTCCGCCTACCAGGCGTGGGCGCGGGGCGAGTTGAGCCTGGGCGGCCGCCCCGCCTACCCCGACTTTCGTCTGCAGGTTCGCCACTGGCTCGACGCGACGACCGGCGCAGACGGGGCGCCGGGCGGGCAGCAGGTCGCCGTGGTGACTTCGGCCGGGGTCATCAGCGCCGTCGTGTGTGAGGTCCTGGGCCTGCCCGACGCGCACTGGACCGCGTTGATGCGGGTGATCCAGAACGCGTCGATGACCGAGGTGCTGTTCTCGCGGGGGCGTCGCGGCCTGCGCAGCTTCAACTGCAGCGGGCATCTTCCGGAGCGCCTGACCTCAGCGATCTGATCCCGACGGGAACATCGTGCACCCGGCGTGTCGCCGACCCGCCGTCGGACCTCACGACCGGGTCATGCGCCCCGAAGCAAGGGGGGGCGACCCGGGTGGGGTAGGGGATCAGTGCCGGGCGCCGAGACGGCGAGCTGGCGCCTCCTCTCCGTCGACCGGTGCTTGGCGTTTCTCCTGCAGGCGCTCGATCATGAAATCGGCCGCCCGCGAGATGTGCACGCGGCCCAGTTTCTCGGCCTTCGCGGCGTCCCCCGCCACGATCGCGTCGAGCATCGCCTCGTGCTGCTCCCAGACGTTGCGCGGCTGATCGTCGCGCAGCAGGACCTCGCCCATGATCCTCTGGGTGTTGGTCCAGTGGGTCTCCATCGCGGGGGCGATCAGCGGGTTTCCGGAGAGCTCGTAGATCATCTGGTGAAAGGCGATGTCGGCGGCGATCATGGCCTTGACCGAGCGGTCGTCGACGGCCTTGCGACCGGTGCGGATCAGGGCCGGGCCTCTCGCTTTCGCCGCCTTGGGGTTGTGTTCGGCGGCGAGCCGGCACGCCAGGCCCTCCATCACGGCGCGCATGTCGTACATGTTGCGCACGTAGTCGAGGTCGAGCGGCGCTACCTGCAGTCCTCGCCCGGGCGCGTCGCTGAGCACTCCCTGGTTCTTCATCAGCAACAGCGCCTGTTGCACGGGCTGCCTCGACACGCCGAGGGCCTTGGCCAACTGCTCCTGGATCACGCGGTCCCCGGGCTGCATCCGGCCCGACGTGATCTCCTCGAGGATCGCCTCGTAGACCTGCTCGACCAGCCTTGGCTGCGTTTCCAGTGCTTTCATCGCGAGCTTCCGCATGTGGAATTCTGATGACTGAATGCTATCACTTCAGGAATCGCCATCGCCATTCCGCCAGCGCCGCTCGGCCTCGTCCCACGCCGCGAGTGGCTGCAGGTCGGGGACCCAGGCCAGGCCGCTCTTGGCATCGGCGGAGACGGCCTCCGGCGTGACCAGCACGTCGAGCAGAGCCGGACGGTTGGCCATGGCCCGTGCGATCGCCCCGGGCAGCTGCTCGGCCGATTCGACGCGCTCGGCGTGCAGGCCCAGCGCGCGGGCCATGCCGGCGTAGTCGGAGAAGCGCAAGCGGGTGCCGCACACCTTGCCATGCGTCTCCTGCTGGTCGCGCACCTCGATCGCCCACGCGCCGTTGTTGGCGACCACGACCAGCACCGGGGCCTCGTGCCGTACCGCCGTGTCGAGTTCCATGGCGTTGAAGCCGAACGAACCGTCGCCGGTGGCCACCACCACGGGACGGTCGGGGCAGGCCAGGCTGGCGGCGACGCCGAACGGGGTGCCGACCCCGATGCAGCCCAGCGAACCGGGATCGAGGTAGGTCGACGCCGGCAGGCCCACGCGCGCGAAACTCAGGAAGTCCCCGCCGTCCGCGACCACGATCGTGTCCTCTGACAGCGCCTCGCGCAGCGCGGCCAGGAGCCGGTTGGGATGCATCAGGCCGTCGCCGCCGTCCGGTGCCCCGCGCATGGTCGCGACGAGCTTTTCCGAACGCTCGCAATGCTTCGCGCGCAGCCCCTCGGACCAGGCGGTGTCGGTGGCCGGCGCGCGCTCCCCGGCGGCATCGAGGATCGCCCGCAGCGCCAGCGCCGGCGTGGCGAACAGCTCGACCGCGCCGCGGCGGTTGTCGCGCAACTCGCCGGCGCAGTCGGCGATGCGCAGGAACCGCGCCTCGCCGAACACCGCCGGCGAGCCGTAGGCAAGCTGGAAGTCGAGTCGACGGCCCACCGTAACCACCAGATCGGCCTGGGTCATCACCGCCCCGCGCATGGCGGCGACCACCGCCGGGTGCGCCTCGGGCACCAGGCCCCGGCTCTCGCCGGTGTCGAGGTACGGGGCCCGGAGGCGGGTCAGCAGCTCGGACAACTCCGCGCCGGCGCCCTGGGCGCCGCGACCGGAGATGAACAGCGGTCGCTTCGCCGACCAGAGCAGCTCGACCGCCGCCTGCACCGAAGCCGCGTCGGGCGGGATCGCCACTGCGGCCTTGGGCGCGAAGTGTTCGGGCAGCAGCAGCGCCTCCGACACATCGGCACGCAGCGTGTCGACCGGGAAGTCGAGGTAGACCGGCCCCGGTTCGCCGGCGTCGCCGAGCGCGCGCGACACCGCTTCATCGAGTTCCTGCAGCACCAGATCCGGCTGACGCACGGTGCGTGCGTAACGGGTGATCGAGCGGACCAGGTCGGTGTGCACCATGTCCTGCAGGGCGCCGCGGTTCTCCTGCGGGCGGGGCGGGGTCCCGGAGAGCACCAG
>JBFIFF010000102.1:0-6883 GCA_041602955.1 Gammaproteobacteria bacterium
GGATGCCGGCGCGGATCCTTTTCGTAGAGTCCCTTCTGGTCGGTCAGCAACACGAGCACGTCGGCCTCGACCAGGTTGACGACCAACGCCGCGAGGGTGTCGTTGTCACCGAAGCGCAACTCGTCGATGGCGACGGTGTCGTTTTCGTTGATGATCGGCAGCACGCGGTGACCGAGCAGGGTGCGCAGGGCGCTGCGCGCGTTGAGGTAGCGGCGCCGGTTGGCGAGGTCGTCGTGCGTCAGCAGCACCTGCGCGGTGGTGACCTCGTGACGACGGAACGCCGACTCGTAGACCTGCACCAGTCCGGACTGGCCGACCGCGGCGGCGGCCTGCAACTCGTGCAGCTCGCGCGGGCGCGTGGTCCAGCCGAGGCGATGCATGCCCGAGGCGACCGACCCCGACGAGACCAGCAGCAGTTCGCGTCCGTCGTCGGCGAGCGCGGCCATCTGCTCGGCCAGGTTGCCGATCAGCTCCTCGTTGAGTCCGCGCCCCTCCGGGGCGGCGAGCAGCGCGCTGCCGACCTTGATCACCCAGCGGTGGGAACGTCCGATCTGTTCGCGGTCCTTCATCGACATGCCGGTCTCGTGGGCGCCCTGCGTTCGCGGGGCGATTGCGCAAGGCGGCAGTTTACCGGCGCGGCGTGGGGTTGCCCATCGGTCGCGGTCGCGCGTGCGAGGCCGTCAGCAGCGTGCACCCTCCGGTTGGTGCGGCAGCGACCCCGGGCGACGATGCACGAATCACGGGAGTCTCGTGCCGGGGAGACGAAGCTCTACAGGTTGGCGCGCCTAGAGCTCCGGGGGACCGTCGCGTGGTGCGGCATCGTCCGAGCCGGACGATCGGTCAAGCTCGTCGAGCCGCGCCATGACCCGCCGCGCCAGTGCGTCGGTACCACGCCGCTCGGTGGCCGAGATGGTGAACACGGGGCCGCGCCAGTCCAGCCGGGCGACGATCTCGTCGGCACGCCCTTGGAGTTCGTCGGCGGGCAGCAGGTCGGCCTTGTTCAGGACCAGCCAGCGCTCGCGCGCGGCGAGTTCGGGGCTGAACTTGGCCAGTTCGGCGGCGATGGCCGTCACCGCCGCGGCCGGGTCGCCACCGTCGGCCGGGGCGAGGTCGACCAGGTGCAGCAGCAGCCGCGTGCGGGCGAGGTGTCTGAGGAATTGAACGCCCAGCCCGGCCCCCTCGGCCGCCCCCTCGATGAGGCCGGGGATGTCGGCGACGACGAAGCTGCGGTGGGTCTCGACGCGCACCACCCCGAGGTTCGGGTAGAGGGTGGTGAACGGGTAGTCGGCGACCTTCGGACGCGCCGCGGAGACGGCGTGGATGAAGGTCGACTTGCCGGCGTTGGGCAGCCCCAGCATGCCGACGTCGGCGAGCAGCTTGAGCTCGAGGTGCAGCTGGCGCTTCTCGCCCGGGGTGCCGGGCTTGAACTGGCGTGGCGCCTGGTTGGTGCTCGACTTGTAGCGGGTGTTGCCGAGACCGTGGAATCCGCCCTGCGCCACCTTCAGGCGCTCGCCGGCGCGCGTCAGGTCGCCGAGCTGCTCGCCGGTGTCAACGTCATGGACCACGGTGCCCACCGGCACCGGGATCTCGAGGTCGGCACCGCTCCTGCCGGTGCGCTGACGGCCCATGCCGTCCTCGCCGCGCTCCGCCTTGAAGCGGCGCTGGTAGCGGAAATCGACCAGGGTGTTGAGCGCGGGATCTGCGACCATCCAGACGCTGCCGCCGTCGCCACCGTCGCCGCCGTCCGGGCCGCCCTTGGGGATGTACTTCTCGCGCCGGAAGCTGACGCAGCCGTTGCCGCCGTTGCCGGCCTCGACGTCGATGGTGGCCTCGTCGACGAACTTCATGGCAGGAGCCTAATGCAGGAAGCCCCGTCGGGGACGGGGCTTCCGATCGGGAGGGTCGGCCGTCGCGCTCAGGCGGTAACGACGCTCACGACCCTGCGGCGCTTGAGGCCCTTGACCTCGAACTTCACCTGGCCGTTGGCCTTGGCGAAGAGGGTGTGGTCACGGCCGCAGCCGACGTTGACGCCCGGGTGGAACTGGTTGCCGCGCTGGCGGACGATGATGCTCCCGGCCAGCACCTGCTCGCCCCCGAACCTCTTGACGCCGAGGCGCTTCGACTCCGAATCGCGCCCGTTGCGCGTGCTGCCGCCTGCCTTCTTGTGTGCCATGGTGTCTCGCTCCCGGTCAGCCGGCCTGGATGCCGGTGATCTGCAGTTCGGTGTACGCCTGGCGGTGGCCCTGGCGCTTGAGGTGGTGCTTGCGGCGGCGGAACTTGACGATCTTGATCTTCTTGCCGCGGCCCTGCGCCATGACGGTGGCGGTGACCTTGCCGCCGTCGACGTACGGGGCACCGATCTTGACGTCGTCGCCGTCGGCAACCAGCAGCACCTTGTCGAGTTCGACCGCGCCGCCCTCTTCGGCGGCCAGCTTCTCGACGCGGATGGTGTCGCCCTCGGCAACCTTGTACTGCTTACCGCCGGTCAGGATGACAGCGTACATCGCGAAACCTCTTGCTATTGCCCTGCTCCGCGTAAAGCGGTGCACGTAAAGGCGGGAATTCTATCGTGACGCGATGGTGGCCGGCAAGAGCCGACCGTCTCGCCTCTCCACCTCATCAGGGGACGTCGCGTCACGCAGCGCCCAGCGCGGCGCGCCATCCCGCGGCTCCATGCAACGCCTTGGACGGCCAAGGGTTTCCTTGACACCCCAAGCCCCCCTCCCTAGCATGCGCGGATTCCCGAGCCGGACCCTTCATGGACATCGAGCAGATCCGCGCCCTGGCGGCCGATGAGATGGCCGCCGTCGACGAGTTGATCCGGCGCCGGCTGCGGTCCGACGTGGTGCTGATCAACCAGCTCGGGCACTACATCGTCAACAGCGGCGGCAAGCGGCTGCGCCCCCTGCTGGTGCTGCTCGCGTCACGTGCGCTGGGCTACGCCGGCCCGCACCACCACCAGCTGGCGGCGATCGTCGAGTTCATCCACACCGCGACCCTGCTCCACGACGACGTGGTCGACGCCTCGGAACTGCGTCGCGGCCGCGAGACGGCCAACGCGGTGTGGGGCAACGAGGCCAGCGTGCTGGTTGGCGACTTCCTCTACTCGCGCGCCTTCGAGATGATGGTCGAGGTCGACAGCATGCGGATCATGCAGATCCTCGCCGAGGCGACCAACACCATCGCCGAGGGCGAGGTGCTGCAGCTGCTCAACTGCCACGATCCCGACACCAGCGAGACGCAGTACCTCGAGGTGATCCTGCGCAAGACCGCCAAGCTGTTCGAGGCGGCCGCACAGCTGGGCGCGGTGCTGGCCGGCTCCGACCAGCGCACCGAGGCGGCGATGGCGGCCTACGGGGTGCATCTCGGTACCGCGTTCCAGCTCATCGACGACGCCCTCGACTACAGCGGTGACCAGGCGACCATCGGCAAGCAGCTTGGCGATGACCTCGCCGAGGGCAAGCCGACACTGCCCCTGATCCACGTCCTCAACAACGGCAGCGCGGAGCAGGTGGCCACCGTGCGCCGGGCGATCAGCGAGGGCGGCCGCGAGCAGATCGACGCGGTCACCGCGGCCATTGCCTCGACCGGGGCCATCGCGTACACTTCGCGCCTCGCCAAGGACGAGGCCTTGCAGGCCCGCGCCGCGCTCGACGCACTCCCGGCATCGGCGTACCGCGACGCGCTTACCGGACTGGCGGACTACGCGGCCAGCCGCGTCTCCTGATCGGGGTGTAGCTCAGCCTGGTAGAGCACTGTCTTCGGGAGGCAGGGGTCGGAGGTTCAAATCCTCTCACCCCGACCAAATCAGGACCCAACAGCATGATCAAGGCCCGCATCGCGCGGGCCTTTTTCGTTGGCCCTGCCGCAGGGCGGCGTGCCGCTGGCTCTGCGAGAGATGGGCCGTGCCGGGGTTCGACGGTTCCTGTGCAGACCATGCGTGGATCGGGGCGAGACGATACAATCGCGAATAACTTCTTTAACGATGGTGTCACCCATGCGCTACCGACCACCCGCGATCCGCCTGTCCCGAACCGCCCTGCTGGCCACGGCACTGCTGGTGCCGTGGACACTGCTTCCGGCCCACCAGCTGCCCCGCGACGAGCAGACCGCGATCGACCAGGTGCTCAACGAGGATGCCGACGCATTCCGTCTCTCGCACGCCGAATCCCACGAGTTGCTCAAGGGTATCGAGTGGACCTCTGTCGACCGCCTGCGCGTGGAGTTCGACGACAACCTGTTCGAGCCCGGGGAAATTTACCTCAAGAAAAACCGTCCCTACCGCATCACCCTGGTCAACGTCGGTTTCGAGTCGCACGACATCGTCGGCGAGCACTTCTTCACCTCGTTCGTGGTGAAGAAGGTGCGCAACCGCGGGATGGAGATCGACGCCCACCACCTCGAGCGGCTGCTGATCCGTCCGAAGGAGGAGATCGAAGTGTGGCTGGTGCCGGTGCGCACCGGCGAACTGCATTTCGTCTGCACCATCCCCGGTCACTACGAGGAGGGCATGTCAGGCCATCTCGTGATCCGCGACTGATCCGGCGCTGACCGTTGCAGGTGTCCTAGCCCTGGCGCTGCAGCGCCACCAGGGTCCAGCCGCGCACCTTCTTGAGGGCGACGGCGTGGCCATCGAGCATCGAGCCCTCCGCGGCCTCGATCTCCTGCAGGGTCCGCCCGTCGACCGCGGTCGGCAGGACGACCCCGTCCGCTGCCGGGAGCCCCTCGGCTCGACGGCTGTCGAACAACAGGCGACCTTTTTCGTCGAAGGCCAGCAGGGCCTGACCGGGCCCGATGCCCTCGTACAGTTCCCGGGCGATCGTGGCGACCTCCAGCTCGTAGTGCAACAGGCCGCGGTTGCTGCCCAGGGCCGCGATCGGCGTCACATAGGCCAGCACCCACAGCCCGTTGTCGGGTGAGCGGTAGATTTCCGACACCAGCACCTCACCCTCGGGCATCGCGAACGCAGGGGCGAAGAAGGGATTCTGTGCCTCTTCGTGGGAGAGGTCGTGACTCAGCTCGCCGCCGACCACCCGAACCACTTCCTTGCCTTCGCTGTCGATCAGGCACATCTCCTCGATCTCGAAGAAGCGCTGCATCTTGAGGGCGCTCTGCTCGATCTCGGCAACGTGCGCGGCGCGCGCTGCCGGGTCCTCCACCGCAAAGTAGGCTTTGAAGGCCGGGTTACGCAGGGTGCCTTCGAGCGCCTTGATGGCGCGTCGGTGCTGCATGAAGAGCTCGCGTGCCTTGAGGTTGACGAGCTTGCGCGCATCCTCGACAGCCACCGCGTTCGCCACCGGTGGCACGAGCAGGACACAGAGGGCGATCAGCGCGGGAAGGTGTCGGGCAGTCCGTTTCGCGAGCATGAGGTCATCCGTAACAACTCATTGATGCATGTCATTCATCGTACTGCGACATCAGTATGACGTCCATACCGCACTTCTGCTGGGGTCATGCGATGCCGTCGGCCTCCATGGCCTGTCGCGCCGCCTGCCGCATGCGTTCGACGATGGCGTAGACGCCGACGTGGCGCGTGGGGCTGAGGTGATCGAACAAGTCGAGCTTGGTGAACAGTTCGTCGGCGTCGAGATCGATCGCCTCCTGCGGGGTCAGGCCGTTGTAGACCTTGAGCAGGATGGCGATCACCCCGGCGATGATCGCCGTGTCGCACTCGGCACGGTAGCGGATGCTCCCCTGGTCCCCGGCCGGTTCAGCGATGATGTAGACGTTGCTCATGCAGCCGTGCACCTTGGTCGCGTCGGTGCGGTGCTCGGCCTCGAGCACCCCGAGCTTCGCCCCGATGTCGGAGAGGTACTCGTAGCGCTGGTCCCAGTCGCCGAGCAGCTCGAAATTGCGGGCGAGGGTGTCGATATCCATGCGCGAGGGGCCGGCCGGGAGGTGGGCGTGCATTCTAACGGGCCGGGTGGGCCGGGTCACGCCGGCGTGAGCCCCACGGCGATCCTGCATTCAGTCGCCCCGCAGGGCGGGCAGACCGCAGACGGCCCGCCATGCCACGGGCTCCCGTCCTCTCATGCCCCCATCATGTCGGCGAGCTCGACCAGGCTCCCGGCCACGTAGTCCCAGTCGCCCTCGGCCTCGAGGTCGGCCTGCTGGGCGGGCCCGTACTCGGTCGGACGGCAAACGAAGGCGGTGCCGAACCCGAGCGCGCGCGCGGCGCGCAGGTCGTCGTTGTGGGCCGCGACCATGACGCACTGGCCGGGCGTCAGGCCCAGCTGATCGGCCGTGCGCAGGTACGCCTCGGGCTGCGGCTTGTAGCAGCGCGCGGTCTCGGCCCCGAGCACGGCGTCCCACGGCAGACCGGCACGCCTGGCCATGTCGACCAGCAGCGCGACGTTGCCGTTCGAGAGCGTGGCGAGGATGAAGTCGCGCCGCAGCCGGGTCAGGCCGGCCAGTGTATCCGGCCAGGGATCGAGCCGGTGCCAGGCGTGGTTGAAGTGGTCGATCGCGGCATCATCGAGGCCCGTCACCCCGAACCGGTCGAGCAGCACCAGCAGGCTCTCGCGGTGCAGGTCGTCGAGCCGACACCAGGGCCGGGCGCCGCTGCGCACCGCCTCCATCGACGGCTGGTAGAGCCCGCGCCAGGCGTCGACGAAGGCGGCCCAGTCGATGTCGACACCGAGGCTCGCCCCGAGCGCCTCGCCCTCGCGAATCACGCTGGTGCGCCAGTCGACGACGGTGCCGAACACGTCGAAGAGCAGGGCCCTGAAGGACTGCGGATCGGGGGACATGGTGCGGTCGTCCATGCGGCTTACAGGCTGGTACTATAGGCCTTTCGTCTCATCGGAAGCACCCGCAGGATGTCCACTCTCCAGAACGATACTCAGGATAGCCGTTCCTCCGACCTCGCCCCGATGGCGCCCCA
>JBFIFF010000103.1:0-6873 GCA_041602955.1 Gammaproteobacteria bacterium
CATGGCCGAGAGACTGACCGATCGCCCGGTGGGCGACCCACCGGACCTGAGCCTGGCCGACAGCGAACGGAATGCGCGGCCGTGGCTCGGCATGGGCGCCGGGGCGGTGCGCCTGGGCGGGCCGCCGCGCGCGTTCCTGCAGCAGCGGCTCGGGGGCGACTCCACGGGTCGGGTCGGCGTCCTGCGGGGCCGGCGCGTCCCGGGTTGAGCCGACCGCCATGGCGCTCAAGGCAACGGTGTTTCGGGTCGACCTGCAGGTCAACGATCTCGAGCGCCACTACTACGCCCGCCACGTGCTGACCGTGGCACGCCACCCGTCGGAGACCGACGAGCGCATGATGGTGCGCCTGCTCGCCTTCGCCCTGCATGCCGACCCGTCACTGGCCTTCACCCGTGGATTGTCGACCGAAGGCGAGCCGGACCTCTGGCGCCACACCGACGACGGCACGCTGCAGCTCTGGGTCGAGGTCGGACTGCCCGAGCCGAGACGGCTGCGCCGGGCGTGCGCCAGTGCACGCGAGGTGGCGGTGGTTGCCTACGGCGGGCACGCCGCCGACCTCTGGTGGCGGCGCCACGGTGCGGCGCTCGGGGGGCTCGCCAACCTCGCGGTGGTCAACGTGCCGTCGGCGGCGTCGCGCGCCCTGGCCGGGCTGGTGCGGCGGTCGATGCCCCTGGTCTGCACCCGTGACGGGGCCACCGCGTGGCTGGGGGACGAGGCCACGACGGTGGAGGTCGTGCTCGGGGAATGGCGGGCGGCGGCTACCTGAAGTCGGGCAGCGAGGTCATCAGCCACCAGCGCTTGACCGTGGCGTCGTACTCCCAGGGCTGCGTCTGGTCCACCGTGCGGACGGAGGCCTCGCCCTTGCGCAGGAAGGCGATGCGCACTTCCAGCGTGATCCGCGTGTCGTCCGGGTCGCGGACGGTGTTGCGCACCTTGTAGTCGGTGATCTGCACCCCCTCGTAGAGGTCGAAGTCGATCGGTGCCGTCAGCGTGCCCGGTCGGATGTAGGTCGCGGCGAGCTTGTAGTTGCCCCAGCGCATCGCGTTCTCGAAGGAGAGCGCCTGCAGTCCGAAGTCGGCGTTGCGGCGGTTCTCCTCGAGGCCGCTGCAGCCGCCGATCAGCAGCAGTGCGAGCAGGACGGCGCACAGGGACGGGTAGGACCTCATGGCGGGGCTCCTCGGGGTGTCCGGTGGGTCGGCAGCGGCCTGTATAGCACACCCTGCGGGGCCGTCTCCCCCATCGTGGATAGTTGACTAATTTAGTCGGACTCTATCCAATGAATGGGTACTCACACCGCCCAGGAATGGCAGGAGCAGACCCATGAGCAACGCGCAGATCCCGACCCGCGACGGCGACGGTTACCTCGAGGACATGAACGATTGGAGCGAGGCGGTCGCTCGCGCCATGGCCGAGGTCGACGGCGTCGAGCTCGACGGCGAGCGCTGGCAGCAGGTGCTCCGCGCCCGTGAGTACTACGAGGCGTTTGCGGCGGTGCCGCCGGTGCGCAAGTTCGCCAAATACATCGGGGCCGACACCAAGACGCTGTTCGACCTGTGGATGACCGGCCCGATGAAGCCGATCACCAAGTACGGCGGCCTGCCGAAACCGACCGGTTGCGTCTGAGTGCGGGAAGCCGGGGCGAACCGGCGCGGGATCAGGCGGCGTCGTCCTGGCGGGTGTGCAGGCCGCGGCCGTGCTCGTCGTCCTGGCGCGCGTTGACGCGTTTGACGTACGGGCGGTCGATGCAGTCGGCCAGCGTGCGCTGGTCCAGGTAGGCGTAGAGACGTTCGCTGAACTCGACCCAGAGCGCCTGGGCCGGGTCTTCGTCGTCGGTGGCGCGCGAGACGTCGACTTTCTCGTCAACGGCGCGCAGGATGTCGGCGATGGAGATCTCGCGTGCCGGGCGGCCGAGGCGATAGCCCCCGCCGACGCCGCGCACGCCGACCACGAGCCCCTTCTTGCGCAGCTTGGCGAAGAGCTGCTCGAGGTAGGAGAGGGAGATCGTCTGGCAGGTCGAGATCTCGGTCAGCGGGATCGGCCCGTCATGCTCGTGCAGGGCCAGGTCGAACAGGGCGGTGACGGCGTAGCGTCCCTTGGTCGAAAGTCGCATGGTCCGGGCTCCGGTGACCGATCATAAAACCAACTTTTATGGTGGGTTATTCAACCAGCCGCCACGTGGAGCGTCAACACGATCCCCGTGCGGCCGGGCCGGCACCTGATCCAGGTCAATTGCCGGTTTGTTCGGCGTCGCACGGGTCCCGGGCTGGCATCGGCGCCTGGATCGGTCAAAATAGGGCAGGGCGTGGAGGCCCGAACCCGCATCAGTTACAAGGACAATGACGTGATGATCCGCTTCGCTCCCCCCGCCGCCCTGCTGCTGGCGCTGCTCTCCGGCCCGGTGGTCGCGGCTACCGAGACCCTGCTCGACATCTACCGCCTGGCACAGTCCGAGGACCGCCAGCTGCGCGCCGCCGCGGCCAGTCTCGAAGCGGTGCGCGAGCAGATTCCGCTGGCGCGGGCTGCCTACCTGCCAAGCGTGGTCGCCGGGGCCAACGCCTACCGCAACTACCAGGACCCCGAGGGCTCGCCCTCCGATACCTACAGCAGCCATGACCTTACGCTGAGCCTGCAGCAACCCCTGTTCGACCGCGCGGCATGGCTGCGCCAGGGACAAGCCTCGGTGCGGGTCAAGCAGGCCGAGGTCGGCTACACCGCAGCCGAGCAGGGCCTGATCCTGCGCGCCGCACAGGCCTACTTCGCGGTGCTCGATGCGGCCGCCGACCTGCGCGCGCTGCTCGCCGACAAGGAGGCGACCGCGCGCCAGCTCGACCAGACCAAGCAGCGCTTCGAGGTCGGGCTGATCGCCATCACGGACGTCCACGAGGCCCAGGCGCGCTTCGACCGCGTCGTCTCCGAGGAGATCGTCGCGCGCAACCGGCTCGACAGCGCACGCGAGTCGCTGCGCGTGATCACCGGTCGCTACCACCCGGATCTTGCCGGCCTGGCCGATACCATCGCCCTCGTCCGTCCCGACCCGGACGACATCCAGGGCTGGGTCGAGCGCGCGGCGCAGGGCAACCTGGAGCTGCTCGCGGCACAGTACGGCGTGGACGTCGCCCGCGACGAGATCGAGGTGCGCCGCTCCGGCCACTACCCGACCGTGGGCCTGGTCGCCTCCTACGGCGACTTCAACACCGGCAGCAACAGTTTCGGCAGCGTCGACCGCGACTCCGGACAGGTGGGCGTCGAGTTCAACCTGCCGCTCTACCTCGGTGGCCAGGTGCAGTCGCTCACGCGCCAGGCCGAGGCGCAACTGCGCGAGGCCAGCGAGCTCTACGACCTGCGCTCGCGCGCCGTCGAGCAGCAGGCCCGCGACGCCTACCGGACCGTGATCGCGTCGATCGCCGCGGTCGAGGCGCTGCGCCAGGCGGTGGTCTCGACGCAGAGCGCGCTGGACGCGACCCAGGCCGGTTTCGAGGTGGGGACGCGCACCAGCGTCGACGTGCTCGACGCGCAGCGTACGCTGTTCACCGCCGAGCGCGACCTGACGGTGGCGCGCCATCGCTACGTCCTCAGCACCCTCGCGCTCAAGCAGGCGGTGGGGACGCTCGGTCCAGGCGACGTCGAGGAGGCGAGTCGGCTGCTGGAGTGACCCGCCTACCGTGCGCGGGTCAGGCGGGGGCTTCCTGGCCGGCCAGCCCGGCGCGATCGAGCAGGCGGATGGTGCGCCCGTCGACGGCGATCAGTTCCCGCTCCTGCAGGTCGTGCAGCACGCGCGAGAAGGTCTCGGGGGTCAGGTTCAGGCGCGAGGCGATCAGTGCCTTGCTCGCCGGCAGTGGCAGGGTGTCGGGGGCGTCGTTGCCGTGGTCGGCGAGCAGGTAGCCGATCACGCGCTGCATGGCGCTGCGCGTCGACAGCGCCTCGATCTCGCGCACCATGCCGTGCAGGCGCACGCTCAGCCCGGCCAGCAGCTTCAGCGCCAGCCCCGGGTTGCCCCGGATCGCCGCGAGCAGCGGCGCGCGGGGGATGAACAGCAGCGTGCTGTCGCGCAGGGCCTCGGCGTAGGCCGGGAAGGGGCGCTCGATGAACATCACCGCCTCGCCAAAGGTCATTCCCGGGTGGATCAGTTCGAGGACCCGTTCGTGGCCGTCGGGGGCGAGCAGCGCGAGTTTCATCTGCCCGTCGACGAGGTAGTAGAAGCCGAGCGAGGGGTCGCCCTTCTGGAACAGGATCTCGCCACGCTTGAGCCGGTGACGATGGGTGCCCTGCGCGACCGTGGCGAGCTCGTCGTCGTCCAGCGAGGCGAACAGCGGGATGCGGCGCAGCGTGATTGCGAGGTCGTCGGCGGCCATGATGCGGTGCACCATAGCGCAGGGCGGCGCAGAGCGGCAAGCCAGGCTTGATGGCCGTCAAGGCCACCGGTCCCCGCACGGGGGATGCTTTGGCCCATCGTGCAACGGAGCGATGAGATGAGTGACGTAACCTCCTTCATGACCCACGACCACCGCCGCTGCGACGACCTGTTCGCCAGCCTCGAGGCGGCGGTCGGCGCCGGCGACTGGGAGGCTGCCGCCGGCGGTCTCGACGCCTTCCTCAACGGCATGGAGCACCACTTCACGCTCGAGGAGGAGCAGGTGTTCCCGGAGTTCGAGCGCCTGACCGGCATGGCCATGGGTCCGACTCGCATCATGCGCATGGAGCACCAGCAGATGCGCGGGCTGTTCGAGGAGTTGCGCGCAGGTTTCGCCGCGCGTGACGCCGACGCGGTGCTCGGTGTCATCGAGACGCTGAATGTGTTGATGCAGCAGCACAACCTCAAGGAGGAAGAGATCCTCTACCCGATGACCGACCAGGCGCTCGGCGACGGGGCCGACGCCTTCGTCCGGCAGCTCGACGCCAGCTGACCATGGCGGCCCGCGAACGGCGCCTCGACGTCTCCGACCTCGAGCCGTGCGAACCGCTCGAGCGGACGCTCGCCGCGGCCGGGGAACTCGGTCCGGGCGAGTACCTGCGCGTGCTGCACCGGCGCGAGCCGATCCCGCTCTTTCCGATGCTCGAGAAGCTGGGCTGCGCATGGCGCTGCCGCCCGGGCACGGTGACACCGTACGAGGTGCTGGTCTGGCGCGCCGACGACCCGGTCGCCGCGGCCGCCGCCACGGAGGCGTGATGTGAGCGACCCGGGCCTGGCGCTCGAGCAGGCGCCGCCGGTCAGCGCGCCGTTCCGCTTCTTCCTCACCGCGCCACTGTTCGGTGTCGCCGCCGCGCTGCTGCTGCTCTGGGACGGCCCCGCGCTGCTCGCCTCGCGCTGGACCCCCGGCCTGCTCGCGCTGACCCACCTGCTGACCCTCGGTGTCCTGGCCATGGTGATGTTCGGCGCGCTGCTGCAGATGCTGCCGGTGGTTGCCGGCGCCCCGGTGGCGCGTCCGGTGATGGTGGCGAGCGTGGTCCACGTCCTGCTGGTTGCCGGCACGCTGGCGCTGACGTTCGGGTTCATTCTCCCCGCGCCGTGGCTTCTGCAGGCCGCGCTGGTCCTGCTCGCCGGCGCGGTGGCCGGACTGGTCGCCGCCGCCGCGCTCAGCCTGGCCCGTGCCCCGCGCCGCCACGCGGCGGTGCGCGGGATGACGCTGGCGATCGTCGCCCTGGCGGTCGCCGCGCTGCTCGGCGGCTGGCTGCTCGCCGGGCACGGCTGGAGCGAGGTGACGCTGCGCCGCGGCCTGCTCACCGACCTGCACGCCGGCTGGGCACTGTTCGGCTGGGTCGGCATCCTGGTCGTCGGGATCGCCTTCCAGGTGGTGCCGATGTTCCAGATGACGCCCGAGTACCCGGAGTGGCTGGCGCGCCACCTGACCCGTCTGCTGGTCGGCGCGCTGCTGTTTTGGTCGCTCGCGGCGGCCTGGCCGGCGGCGGCGCCGCTCGGCGTCCTCGCCGCGGCCCTGATGCTGTTCGGCTTCGGCGCCTTCGCCGTCGCCACGCTGGGCCTGCAGCGGCAGCGCAAGCGGCGCCTGCCCGACGTCACGCTGAGCTTCTGGCGCCTGGCGATGGTCTGCCTGCTGGCGACCCTTCTGCTGTGGCTGGCTGGACGCGCCGCGCCGGCCTGGGCCGTCGACCCGCGCGCGGCGACGCTGCTCGGCGCCGGCTTCCTGGTCGGCTTCGCGCTGTCCACGGTCAACGGCATGCTGTACAAGATCGTGCCGTTCCTGGTCTGGTTCCACCTGCAGAACCACCTGCTGCACAGCGGGAAGATGGGCACCGGGTTCAAGATCCCGCACATGAAGCAGGTACTGCCGGACGCGGTCGGACGGCGCCAGTTCCATGCCCACGTCGCGGCGCTGCTGCTGCTGCCGGCGGCGCTGCTGTGGCCGTCGCCCTGGGTCTACCCGTTCGCCCTGGCGCTGGGCGTCTCGTGCCTGCTGCTGGCCGCCAACCTGTGGCGCGCGGGAGGCATCTTCCGGCGCCTCGCGCGGGAGCTCGCGCCGCCCGCGTAGCCCGCGCCCCGTCCCGGGGTTACCCTCGGGGCGGGACCGCTCGGCCCGCTCCGGCACGCTGCACCATGCCCGACCTGCGCCTGATCCGCGGCGGTCGCCGCACCGCCTGGCGACACGGCCACCTCGAGGTGGTGGCCGCCGCGCACGCGCCATTCCCGGTCGAACGCCGGGTGGTCGAGGAGGACCGCTGGCGGGTGCTCGGTGCCGACCCGGCGTGGACCCCGTCGCCGCCCGAGCACCCGGTGCGGCTGCATACCGAACTGGTCTTCGACACCCCGGCGGCACCCGGGAGCGTGCTGCGCCGGGGCTGTGCCTGGCACGTGGTCGTGGTCGACCTCGATGCCGAGCCGCTGGTGGATCCGGCCGCGGTCGCCGCCGCGCTGGTCA
>JBFIFF010000104.1:0-6749 GCA_041602955.1 Gammaproteobacteria bacterium
AAGATCTGCAGCAGCAGCGGAATGTTGCGCAGGATCTCGATGTAGACGGCGGCCAAGTTCGAGATCAGCCAGTTCCTCGACAGCCGGGCGACACCTATGATGAATCCGAGGATCGTCGCGAAGAAGATTCCGATGACCGAGACCAGCACGGTGTTGAGCAGGCCGACGCAGAAGGTGCGCCCGTAGGTGTGGGTCTCGTCGTACTCGATCAGCGACTGGGTGACGCCAAAGCCCGACTCCTTCTCGAGGAAGCTGAAGCCGGTCGAGATGCCGCGCTGCTCCATGTTGTGCAGCGTGTTGTTGATCAGGTAGAAGCCGACCATCACCACCGCGAAGACCAGCACCGCCTGGAAGACGATGGCGCGGATCTTCGGGTCGTTCCACGGTGCCGGCTTGCCCGGGACGGTGGCGACGCTCGGCTCGTCAGTCATGCGCTCGACCTCGGTTGCGGCGGCGGCGGGGCCATCCCGCGCGCCGCGCTGGCGTGGCGAAGGCGCGGGGCGGGGTCAGGCGACCCCGCCCCGAAGCCGATCAGCGGATCGGGGGAGCGTACTGGATGCCGCCCTGGTTCCACTGCGCGTTGAGGCCGCGGGAGATGCCGAGCGGGCTGCCGCTGCCGACGTTGCGCTCGAACGCCTCGCCGTAGTTACCGACCTGCTTGACGATGTTGTAGGCCCAGTCGTCACCGAGCTTGAGCCCCTCGCCCTTGATCCCCTCGAGACCGAGCAGACGACGGATGTTGGGGTCGCTGCTGTTCTTCATCTCGTCGACGTTCTTCGACGTCACGCCCATCTCCTCGGCGTTGAGCATCGCGAACAGCGACCAGCGGACGACGTTGAACCACTCGTCGTCGCCCTGGCGCACCACCGGACCGAGCGGCTCCTTCGAGATCACCTCGGGGAGCACCATCGCCCCGTCGGGGTTGGAGAGCTTGATGCGCAGCGCGTAGAGCTGCGACTGGTCGGAGGTGAGCACGTCGCAGCGCCCGGCCTCGAAGCCCTTCACCGTCTCGTCGGAGGTGTCGTAGGTGATCGGCTCGTACTTCATCTTGTTGGCACGGAAGTAGTCGGCCAGGTTCAGCTCGGTGGTGGTGCCGGCCTGGATGCAGACCGAGGCGCCGTCGAGTTCCATGGCGCTCTTGACGCCGAGCTTCTTGCTGACCATGAAGCCCTGACCGTCGTAGTAGTTGACGCCGGCGAAGTTCAGACCGAGGTTGCTGTCGCGGGTCAGCGTCCAGGTGGTGTTGCGCGAGAGCACGTCGACCTCGCCCGACTGCAGCGCCGTGAAGCGCTCCTTCGCGGTCAGCGGCGAGTACTTGACCTTGTTCGCGTCGCCGAACATCGCGGCGGCGACGGCACGGCAGACGTCGACGTCGAGACCGGTCCAGTTGCCCTTGTCATCGGCGACCGAGAAGCCGGGCAGTCCGGTGGAGACGCCGCACTGCACGAAGCCCTTGGCCTTGACCGCGTCGAGGGTCGCTCCCGCCTGGGCGGTTCCGACGGCGACCGACAGTGCCAGCACCGGGATCACGGAGACGATGAGTTTCTTCATTTCTAGGGACCTTCTTTATCTCAGGTGGTAACAATGTCACGCGGTGCGTGACCGTGGGTTCGCGGCCCGACCCTGGGCCTGCCGCTGCGCGACACCCCCCACGTCGACGCCGGGGCGCCGCGTGGCGGGGGGTGGTGGTGCATGGCCGGAACCGGCGGGAATCCGCCCCCATGTTCCTGCACGCGATTGCCTTCAATCGTAGTCCATTCTTGCCATTCCGCACCCGCCTGTCCATTGATGGAAGGCAAAATCGGATCGGGTCCCGGCACCGCGTCAGGCGGGCAGGCGCAGCACCGCACGCGCGTTGCGCGTGGTCAGCGCCGCCGCCTCCGCGGGACTGCAGCCACGCACCCCGGCGAGGGCGGCACACACCTCGGGCAGGTAGGCCGGGCTGTTGCGCTTGCCGCGATGGCTGGCGACCACGAGGTCGGGCGCGTCGGTCTCGAGCACCAGCGCCTCGGGTGGCAGCGCCGAGGCGAGCGCACGCAGCCGGCGCGAACGCTCATAGGTGAGCATGCCGCCGAAGCCGAGGCGAAAGCCCAGATCGAGGTAGTGGCCGGCCTGCTGCAGGCTGCCATTGAACGCGTGCGCGATGCCGCCGATAACGCGCGCGCGGCGGAGTGCGGCGAGCACCGTGTCGTGCGCCTTGCGCACGTGCAGCAGCACCGGCAAGCCGGCCGCCGCGGCGATCGCGAGCTGGGCCTCGAACAGCACGCGCTGGCGGTCCCGGTCGAGCCCGGGGACGGCGTGATCGAGGCCGATCTCGCCGACGGCCACGGCGTCGCCGCGGGCCAGCGTCTTCTCCAGGGCACCGAGATCGGTGTCGGCGTGTTCGGCGACATAGACCGGGTGCAGGCCATAGGCGGCATGCAGGTCGGCGTGCGCGGAACACAACGTGCACACCCCTGGCCAGCCGGCCGCCGCGACCGCCGGCACGACGATGCCTGTCACGCCGATGGCACGGCTCACCGCGAGCACCGCGTCACGGTCCGCGTCGAAGGCGGCGACGTCGAGGTGGCAGTGGGTGTCGATCAGCTCCAGAGCACCGCTCCCGGCTCCCGGTTCAGACCAGTGTAGGCGGCGCCCCGGGACGCGCCCGACCGGCGCGCTGCGCCACCAGCCGGTTGAGCAGGCGCGCGGCGGCGACCAGGCCGAAGGTGGCCGTGACCGTCACCGCCGAACCGTAGCCCGAGGCGCAGTCGAGGGTCGCGCCGTGCACGCCCGGCTTGGCGTGGCCGACGGTGCCGTCGGGACGCGGGTAGAGCGGCTGCTCGATGGAGAAGACGCACTCGACACCGAAGCGCCGCTTCGGGTTGCTGGTCCAGCCGAACTCGCTGCGCAGCCGCGCGCGCACCTTGGCCGCCAGCGGGTCGTTCCAGGTGCGGCTGAGGTCGGCCACCGCGACCTGCGTCGGGTCGGTGAGACCACCGGCGCCGCCGGTGGTGATCACCGCGATCTTGCGCCGCCGGCAGAACTGCACCAGGGCCGCCTTGAAACGGATCGCGTCGATGGCGTCGATGACGCCGTCGAGACCGCTGCCCAGGTGGCGCTCGAGGGTCGCCGGGGTCAGCGGCTCGTCGAACGCCTCGACCGCGCATCCGGGGTGGATCGCCGCGATCCGCTCGGCCATCACCGTCACCTTCGACCGGCCGAGCGTGCCGTCGAGAGCGTGCAGCTGGCGGTTGACGTTGGACAGCGCGACGTCGTCCGGATCGATCAGGCGCAGGCGGCCAACGCCGCTGCGCGCCAGCGCCTCGGCCGCCCACGACCCGACGCCGCCGAGACCGACCACGGCGATCGCCAGGTCGCGGATCACCGCCGCACCGGACCGGCCGTAGAGCCGGCCGACCGCCGCGAAGCGCGGGTCGCTGTCGTCGCTGGCATCGCTCATCGCTGCGCTCCGGTCGCCACGCGGGCGGCCCCGCATGCTGGTTTCCTCGTGCACATGGTAATCGCTGCTGCATGTCGCGCGCCGCCGCGACCCGTCTTTACACCGGGCGGGGGGCTGGCTACCTTGGACCCGCGGCCCGTTCGCCGTGGAATGTCCCGGCCCCCGCGGAGTCGAACCGCCCCATGCAAGCCGCCACCCTGAAACGAGCGATGCTGCCGATCGCGATCCTCGCTGCGGCGTTCGCGCTGTTCGCCTGGCTGCGCGCCAGCAAGCCGGTACAGGCGCCACCGGCAGCCCAGGAGAAGACGTGGCGCGTCGAGGTGGCGGCCGTGCAGCCGGCGCGCCGCAGCCCGGCGCTGACCCTCTACGGCCGCGTCGAGAGTCCGACCCGCGTGCGCCCGGCCGCGCCGGGCGCCGGGGTGGTGGCCGAGGTGCCGGCGCGCGAGGGGCAGCACTTCACCGCGGGCACCCTGCTGCTCGCCCTCGACCCACGCGACTTCACCCCGGCCATCGCGCAGACCCGCGCCGAGCTCGCCGACCTCGACGCGCAGCTGGCCGCCGAACGGCTGCGCATCGACGCCGATCGCGCCGCGCTGGCACACGAGCAGACGCTGCTCGCGCTGGCCGAGGCGGCGGTCGAGCGCGCACGGCGGCTGAAGTCGCAGAAGCTCGGCTCCGACACCGCGCTCGACGACGCCCAGGCCGCCCTCGGCCGACAGCGCCTCGCCGTGACCACGCGTCGGCTCGCCGTGGACAGCGCGAGTGCGCGCGTGGCACAGCTCGAGGCGCGCCGCTCGCGTGCCGTGGCGCTGCGCGACGAGGCCGAGCTGGCCCTGGCGCGCAGCCGCGTCCTCGCCCCGTTCGACGGCCTCGTCGCCGCGGTGCACGTCGCCCCCGGCGACCGCGTGCAGTCCGGCGGCACGCTGCTCGAAATCTACCCGGACGACGGCCTCGAGGTGCGCGCCCGCGTCGCGCAGCGCTACCAGGAGGAGTTGCTCGCGGCGCTCGCCGCCGGCCCCGGAGTGAGCGCGCGCGCACGCGTCGCCGGCCGTGACGTCGATCTGCCGCTGCGCCGCCTCGCCGGGGTCGGCGACCCGAGCGGCATCGACGCCTTCTTCGCCCTGCCCACCGACGCGGGGGTGCGGCTCGGCGCCCTGCTCGAGCTGACCCTGCGCCGGCCGCCGGTCGCCGATGCCGTCGCGGTGCCCTACGGCGCCCTGTACGGCAACGGCCGCCTCTACCTGCTGCGCGACGGGCGCCTGGCCGGCGTCGACGTCGAACTGCTCGGCCCGGACGCCGACGGCGATGCGGCGCTGGTGCGCGGCGCCGGGCTTGCCGCCGGTGACACGGTGGTCGTCACCCACCTGCCCAACGCCGTCAACGGCCTGCCGGTGCAGCCGCTCGCGCCGTGAGCCCACCGCGCGACCTGCTCGGCACCTTCGCCCACCACCGGGTCGCGGCGAACCTGCTGATGGTGCTGATGCTGCTCTCCGGCGCCTTCGCGCTGCGCCAGCTCAACGTGCAGTTCTTCCCCGACTTCGAACTCGAGGTCGTCACCGTGACCACGCCGTGGCGCGGCACCAGCGCCGAGGACGTCGAGGTCGGGATCACCACCCCGCTCGAGCAGCGCCTGCGCACCGTCGACCACCTCGACGAGATGACCTCGACCTCGGCCCCCGGAGCCTCGGCGATCACCCTGCAGTTCATCGAGGGCACGGACATGGTGCTGGCGCTGGAGCAGGTCAAGCAGCGCGTGTCCGAGTTCACCAACCTGCCGGGCGACGCGGAGGACCCGGTGGTGATCCACCCGTCCCGCTACGAGCCAGTGGCGCGGGTGCGCCTGACCGGCCTCGACGACCCCGGCGAACTGCGTCGCCTGGCGCGGCGCCTGGAGCGCGACCTGCTCTCGCGTGGCATCGATCGCGTCGACATCGACGGCCTGCCCGAGGAGGCGATCCGCATCGCCTTCGCCCCGGCCGACCTGCAGCGTCTCGGCCTCGACCTGGAGGAGGTGGCGACACGGATCGACCGCCTGAGCCGCGACCTGCCCGCCGGGCTGGCCGGCCGCGACGACAGCGCGCGCGAGCTGCGCAGCCTCGACCAGCGCCGCGATCCCGCCAGCTTCGCCGGCCTCCCGCTGGTCGGCACGGGTGCGTCGCGCATCGAACTCGGCGCGGTGGCCGCGATCAACCGCGCACCGCTCGATGGGCAGCCCGAGATCAGCGTCGACGGCCGCCGCGCCGTGGTGCTGCAGCTCTCGCGCACCGCGGCCGGCGACTCGCTGCAGGCGGCGCGACAGCTCGATGCGTGGCTCGCCGAGACCGCGCCGACCCTGCCGCCCGGCGTCGAGCTGGAGGTCTTCAGCCAGCACTGGGAGCTGATCCTCGACCGCATCAACGTGCTGCTCAAGAACGGCGCCGGCGGCCTGCTGCTGGTGCTCATCACCCTCTATCTGTTCCTCTCCGGACGCGTGGCGTTCTGGGTCGCGGTCGGCATCCCGGTGTCGTTCATGGCCACCCTCGCGGTGCTCTACCTCGCCGGAGGCAGCATCAACATGGTCAGCCTGTTCGCGCTGATCATGGGGCTGGGCATCATCGTCGACGACGCCATCGTGGTCGGCGAGGACGCCCAGGCGCACTACGACATGGGCGAGCGCCCGCTGCACGCCGCCGAGGGCGGGGCGCGGCGCATGCTCGGCCCGGTGCTCGCCTCGTCGCTGACCACCGTTGCCGCGTTCCTGCCGCTGATGCTGGTCGGCGGGGTGATGGGCAACATCCTGTCGACCATCCCGCTGGTGATCGTCAGCGTGATCCTCGCCTCGCTGGTCGAGAGCTTCCTGATCCTGCCGGGCCACCTGCGTGGCGCCTTCCGCCACGCCCAGCACCGCCGCCGACCGCTGCGCGAGCGCCTCGACGCCACCTTCGAACGGTTCCGCGAGCAGCGCTTCAGGCCGCTGGTCGACGCCGCGCTGCGCCACCGCGGCACGACCCTGGCGGTGGCCTGCGCCTCGCTGGTGCTGGCGCTCGGGCTGCTCGCCGGAGGACGCCTCGGCTGGGTCTTCTTCCCTACGCCGGAATCGACCACGGTCAACGCCACCGTGCGCTTCGTCGCCGGCACCCCGCGCGCCACCGTGGACCGCTTCCTCGACCACCTCGAGGCGACATTGGCGGCCACCGACACGGCGCTCGGCGGCGGCGTGGTCGCCACCCACTACGTCTCCCACGGGGCGTCGATCGGGCGCGGTCGGACCCGTGACGGCGAGCGCCACGGCGCGCTGTTCGTCGAGCTGCTCGCGCCCGACGAGCGC
>JBFIFF010000105.1:0-6729 GCA_041602955.1 Gammaproteobacteria bacterium
CAGGCCCAGCACCATGCCGACGAACAGCCCGGAGACGACGATGATCACCAGCGACAGCACGCCAATCGCGTGCAGCTGCGCCACCACCAACCCCGGTCGCGGCAGCAGCGTCGGCAGGCCGGCCAGCACGTGGGCCAGGAACAGGTGGCTGCGGCCGAGGCGTTGGAACACCCCGAGTCCCCAGCGGCCAAGGCGTGCCAGCCAGTTGCTCACGGCAGCGCCTCGCCGAGCAGGTCCTCGGCCAGCGCCGGTCCCGGATAGTGGAACGGCACCGGACCGTCGGCCTCGCCGCGCATGAACTGGCGCACCCAGGGCGACGTGCTCGCGGCGAGTTCCGCGCCGTTGCCCCGCTCGACCACCCGGCCGCCGGAGATCACGTAGATGTCGTCGGCGATGGCCGCGGTCTCGTTCACGTCGTGGGAGACCACCACGCTGGTCAGCCCCATGGCGTCGTTGAGGCGGCGGATCAGGCGCACCAGCACGCCCATGGAGATCGGGTCCTGGCCGGCGAACGGCTCGTCGTAGAGCACCAGCATCGGGTCGAGGGCGATCGCCCGGGCCAGCGCGACGCGTCGCGCCATGCCCCCCGAGAGTTCGGCCGGCATCAGGTTGCGCGCGCCGCGCAGCCCCACCGCCTCGAGCTTCATCAGCACCAGGTCGCGGATCAGTGCCTCGGGCAGGTCGGTGTGCTCGCGCAGCGGGAAGGCGACGTTGTCGAAAACGTTCAGGTCGGTCAGCAGCGCGCCGCTCTGGAACAGCACGCCCATGCGCTCGCGCAGCCGGAACAGGGCGCCGCGGCCGAGCCGCGCGACCTCCTCGCCGTCGACCACCACGCGGCCGGCGTCGGGGCGCAGCTGGCCGCCGATCAGCCGCAGCAGCGTGGTCTTGCCGGTGCCGCTCGGACCCATGATCGCGACCACCCGGCCGCGGCGGACGGTCAGGTCGAGCCCCTGGAAGATCGGCCTCCCGCTCCGGGCGAAATGGACCCCCTCGACACGGATCAGGGCGTCATCGCTGGGGTCTCGGTCCATGGGCGGGGGTCCTGGGGCGGAGCGGAACGGGCGTCGCGGAGGGTGCGGGGCGACAGTCTCGGGGAGCCCGCGGGACGAGTCAAGGCAACGCTGGCCGGCATCCGCGGGCCCGGGGATAATGGCCAGGAGAGGCCACCCACCGCCCTTCCGGACCCATGCTGCAACCCATCCTCGCCGTGCTCGCCGGATTCGTCGCCCTGACCTGGGGCGCCGACCGCTTCGTGGTCGGCGCGGCCGCCACGGCGCGCAGCCTTGGCGTGCCGACCCTGGTGATCGGCCTGACCGTGGTCGGCTTCGGCACCTCGGCCCCAGAGATCCTGGTCTCCGCGATGGCCGCCTTGCAGGGCAACACCAGCCTGGCCATCGGCAACGCGCTGGGCTCGAACATCACCAACATCGCGCTGGTACTCGGCGCCACCGCGCTGATCGCCCCCCTGGCGGTCCACTCCTCGGTGCTCCGCCGCGAGTTCCCGGTGCTGATGGCGATCATGCTGTTCACGCTGGCGCTGCTGACCGACGGCCGCCTCGACCGCCACGACGGCGTGCTGCTGCTCGCCGGCCTGGCCGTGATGCTCTACTGGATGGTCAACCTGGGCCTGCGCGCGCGGCGCAACGACCCGATCCGCTCCGAGTACGCAGCCGAGATCCCGGAGGCGATGCCCCTGGGCCGCGCGCTGCTCTGGCTGCTGCTCGGCCTGGTGGTGCTGCTCCTGAGCGCGCGGCTGCTGGTGTGGGGTGCGGTGGAGGTGGCCACCGTGCTGGGTGTCAGCGACCTGGTGATCGGCCTGACCGTGGTCGCCATCGGCACCAGCCTGCCGGAGCTGGCCGCCTCGGTGGTGAGCGCCCTGCGTGACGAGCACGACATCGCCATCGGCAACATCATCGGCTCCAACATGTACAATCTCCTGGCCGTACTGGGGCTTCCCGCGCTGATCCATCCCGCTGCCTTTCCGCCCGAGGTCCTCATGCGCGACTACCCGGTGATGATCGTCCTGACCCTGGGCCTGTTCGCCGCGGCGTATGGCTTCCGCGGCCAGGGGCGCATCACCCGCGGTGAGGGCGGGCTGCTGCTCGCCGCCTTCGTCGGCTACCAGTACCTGCTGTTCCACACCGCCTGACCGGACACGCCACACGGACCCGCCCCGATGCCCGAGCCACGCGCCACTGCTCCCGCCCCAGCGCCCCCGACCCCGGAGGCCGAGGCCGAGCGACTGCGCGCGCTCGGCCTGGCGGTCCTCGAGACCGAGGCCGAGGCCCTGCTCGGGCTGCGCGCGCGGATCGGCGACGCCTTCGTCGCCGCCTGCCGCCACATGCTCGCCTGCCCCGGGCGCATCGTCGTGGTCGGCATGGGCAAGTCGGGGCACATCGGCGGCAAGATCGCCGCGACGCTGGCCAGCACCGGCACCCCGGCCTTCTTCGTCCACCCCGGCGAGGCGAGCCACGGCGACCTCGGCATGATCACCGGTCAGGACGTCGTGCTCGCCCTGTCCAATTCCGGCGAGACCGACGAGATCCTGACCATCCTGCCGATCATCAAGCGACTCGACGTGCCGCTGGTCGCGCTGACCGGCAACCCCGACTCGACCCTTGGCCGCCAGGCGACCGTCTGCCTCGACGTCGGCGTCGCACGCGAGGCGTGCCCGCTCGGTCTCGCCCCGACCGCCAGCACCACCGCGGCGCTGGCCATGGGCGACGCGCTGGCGGTCGCGCTGCTCGAGGCGCGCGGCTTCGACGCCGAGGACTTCGCCCGCTCGCACCCGGCCGGGCGCCTCGGCCGGCGCCTGCTGCTGCTGGTCGACGACCTGCTGCACACCGGCGCCGACCTGCCGGTGGTCGGCGAGGACGCCCTGGTCGCCGAGGCGCTGCTGGAGATGACCGCCAAGCGGCTCGGCATGACCGCGGTGGTCGACGCGCAGGGGCGGCTCTCCGGCATCTTCACCGACGGTGACCTGCGCCGTGCCCTCGACCGCGACACCGACGTCCAGCGCACCCGGGTCGCCGCAGCGATGACCCGCGACTGCAAGACGGTTGCCCCGGGCACGCTGGCCGCCGAGGCCCTGCACATGATGCAGACCCACAAGATCAATGCCCTGCTCGTGGTCGACGCGGAACGCCGCCCGGTCGGGGCGCTGAACGTCCACGACCTGCTGCGCAGCGGGGTGCTGTGAGCGTGGCCACCGGTGACCGTCTGCGTCACGACCCGCTCGCGGGCGTCGCCGCCGAGGTGGTCGAGAAGGCCCGCGGGATACGTCTACTGCTGCTCGACGTCGACGGCGTGCTGACCGACGGCGGGCTGCGCTACGACGACGCGGGCGGCGAGGCCAAGACCTTCCATGTCCACGACGGCCACGGCCTCAAAATGTTGCAGCGCCAGGGGGTGGCCGTGGGCATCATCACCTCGCGGCAGTCGCCGCTGGTGGCACGCCGCGCGGCCGAGCTGGGCATCGCCCACCTGCACCAGGGCTGCGCCGACAAGCGCGCCGCGTTGACCGAACTGCTGCAGACGCTGGACATCGCCCCCGATGCCGTGGCGTACGTCGGCGACGACGTCATCGACCTGCCGGTCATGTCCGGCGTCGGTCTGGCCATCGCGGTCGCCGACGCCCACCCCGAGGTACGCGCCCGGGCCCACTGGATCACCCCCGCGCGCGGTGGGCGCGGCGCGGTGCGCGAGACGTGCGACCTGCTGCTCGCCGCCCGCGGCCGGCTCGAAGCGGCGCTGGCCCCCTACCTCGACTGACCGTGCGCACGTGGCTGACCTGGCTGATCGTGCTCGGCTTCGGCGTCGCGGTCGTCGCGACCGACTGGATCCACCGGCTGGTCGTGCCCGCGCCCGAGCCGGAAGTCACCCGCGACGGGCAGCCGGACAGCGTCCTCGAGGACTACCGCATCACCCTCCACGCCGAGGACGGCCGACCGCGCTACCACCTCACCGGACCGCGCCTGAGCCACTACCCGGAAGACGACAGCAACCTCCTCGAGCAGCCACACCTGACCGTCTTTGCCGCCGCCGACGACCCGGCCTGGACCGTCGCCGCGGAGCGCGGCCGGCTCTCCTCCGGTGCCGAGGAACTGCTCCTCGAGGGGGAGGTCACCCTGACGCGCCTGCCCGGGCCCGACCGTCCGCCGCTGCGTATCGACACCCGTGACCTGCGCGTCGAACCGCACCGGGACCGCGCCGAGACCGACCAGGCGGTACGCGTGACCGGCGAGCGCTACGTGGTCGACGCCGTCGGTGCGCGAGCCACACTGCACGACAGCGGACCGCTGGTGGAACTGTTCAGCCAAGTGAGAGGACGCCATGAACCGATCGAACGCTAGCCCGCCATGGCTCGGTGGCCTGCTCCTGGCGCTGGCCTGCGGCTGGAACCCGCAGGCCCTCGCGCTCTCCAGCGACCGCGAGCAGCCGATCGAGCTCGAGGCCGACAGCGCCAACATCGACGAGCGCACCGGCGTCAGCGTCTACACCGGCAACGTCCTGGTGACCCAGGGCAGCACCCGGCTGCAGGCCGACAAGCTGACCGTCGAACGCGGCGCCGACGGCAACCGGCTGCTGGCCGAAGGTCGGCCGGCCACCTTCAGCCAGCTGCCGGACGACAAGCCCGAGCCGGTCGAGGGGCACGCGCGGACCATCGACTACCACACCGGTCGGGACCGGGTGATCCTGACCGGGGCGGCCGAGGTCTGGCAGGGCGGCAACCGCTTCGCCAGCGAGCGCATCGTCTACGACGCCGCCAGCGACACGGTGCGCGGCGGCCAGGCGAGTCCGGGCGCTGCTCCGGGGGAGCGGGTGCGCATCACCATCCAGCCGCAGCAGGTGGACAAGGCGCGCCAATGAGCGAGCTCCGCGCCGAGGGGCTGGTCAAGAGCTATCGCCAGCGCACGGTGGTCGACGGCGTCTCGCTGCACGTCGCCAGCGGCGAGGCGGTCGGCCTGCTCGGCCCCAATGGCGCCGGCAAGACCACCGTGTTCTACATGATCACCGGTCTGGTGCGCGCCGACGCGGGCACGGTCGCCGTCGACGGCCACGGACTCGGCCACATGCCCATGCACCTGCGCGCCCGGCACGGCATCGGCTACCTGCCGCAGGAGCCGTCGGTGTTCCGCAAGCTGAGCGTCGCCGGCAACGTGCAGGCGATCCTCGAGACCCGCACCGACCTCGACGCGGCGGCCCGTGCCGCGCGGCTCGACGAGCTGCTCGACGAGCTGCACATCGGCCACCTGCGCGACAATCCGGCCACGAGCCTCTCCGGGGGGGAGCGTCGGCGCCTCGAGATCGCCCGTGCGCTCGCCACCGAGCCACGCTTCATGCTCCTCGACGAGCCGTTCGCCGGGGTCGATCCGATCTCGGTGCTCGACATCCAGCAGATCATCCGTCACCTGTGCGGTCGCGGCATCGGCGTGCTGATCACCGATCACAACGTGCGCGAGACCCTGGGCATCTGCCGCCGCGCCTGTATCATCAACGAAGGCCGGGTGATCGCCGACGGCGAGCCAGAGGCGATCCTCGCCCACGACGAGGTGCGCTCGGTCTACCTGGGGCACGAATTTCGTCTATAAATGGGTACGGGAACTGATGAATTGCCTCCTCCGCAAGACCGTCTCCCGTGGCCTCATCTGGCACTGCAACATTTCGGTGCATGGGATAGACTTCACGGCCGCCTGACGCGACCCGTCCACACGCGCAGCGCCCAGCCAAGATGAAACAGGCCCTCCAGCTCCGCCTCGGCCAGCAGCTGACGATGACGCCGCAGCTGCAGCAGGCCATCCGCCTGCTGCAGCTCTCGACGCTGGAGCTGCGCATGGAGGTGCAGCAGGCGCTGGAGTCGAACCTGATGCTCGAGGCCGAGGACGAGCTCGACCAGGTGCTCGACGCCGAGCACGACGACGCCGACGAGGACCTCGAACTCGACCTCGAGGCCGACGACATCCCCGAGGAGCTGCCGGTCGACACCGAGTGGGACGACACCTACGCCAACACCTCACTGCCCGGGAGCGCCGGCGGGGCCGAGGAGCGCGACTACGAAGCCGCCGATCCCAGCGGACTCGGCCTGCGCGACCACCTCCTGTGGCAGATGCGCATGAGTCCGATGAGCGAGGCCGACCAGGGCATCGCCGCGGCCATCATCGATGCCATCGACGACGACGGCTACCTGCAGGCGGACCTGGCCGAGATCGCCGCGAGCCTCGACGGCGAGGTCGAGCCGGGCGAGATCGAGGCGGTGCTGCACCAGGTGCAGAGCTACGACCCTCCGGGCGTCGCCGCACGCAGCCCGGCGGAGTGCCTGGCGCTCCAGCTGCGCCAGCTCGACCCGACCACGCCGTGGGTCAACGCCGCGCTGCTGCTGGTCGAGCAGCACCTCGAGCTGCTCGCCCGCCAGGATCTCGACCGCCTGTCACGCGCCATGGGGCTCGGCCCCGACCACCTCGCCCAGGTGGTCGCCCTGATCCGCACGCTCAACCCCCACCCCGGGTCGACGGTGCCGTCGCAGCCCGTCGAGTACGTGATCCCGGACGTCATCGTGCGTCGCGTCAACGACGCCTGGCGGGTGGAGCTCAACCAGGAGGTGGCACCGCGTCTGCGCATCAACGCCAGCTACGCCGGCCTGGTGCGCCGCGCCGACAGCAGCGACGACAACCAGTGCCTGAAGAACCACCTGCAGGAGGCACGCTGGTTCCTCAAGAGCCTGCAGAGCCG
>JBFIFF010000106.1:0-6651 GCA_041602955.1 Gammaproteobacteria bacterium
CAGGTGATCCAGGAGCTGGCCGGCGAGGAGAACTACTCGCGGATGAAGGCCGCGGTGATGGAGATCGTCGGCCAGCACTTCCGCCCCGAATTCATCAACCGGGTCGATGAGGTGGTGGTGTTCCACCCCCTGGGGCGCGCGCAGATCCGCGCCATCGCCGACATCCAGGTCGACCTGCTGCGCAAGCGTCTGGCCGAACGCGGCCTGCGCCTGGAGCTGACCGACGCCGCGCTCGACCAGCTCGCGGCGGCCGGCTTCGACCCGGTCTACGGCGCGCGCCCGCTCAAGCGCGCGGTGCAACAGCGCCTGGAGAACCCGCTCGCCCAGCGCATCCTCGCCGGCGATTTCGCCAGCGGGCAGACGGTGCACGCGGACTGGGTCGACGGCGCGCTGAAGCTCAGCGCGACCTGAGTCAGCCGATCGGGTTCTCGGCGAATTCCGCCTGCACCTGTTCCAGGGCGGCGGGGTTGCGGCGCAGGGCGTCGAGGCAGCTCGGGTCGAGCTTGCTGCCGGTGAGGACCTCCATCTGCTCCAGCGACTGCGCCATCGTGAATGCCTGCTTGTACGGGCGGCGGCTGGTCAGCGCATCGAACACGTCGGCGACGGCGATGATGCGCGCCTCGATCGGGATCGCTTCCCCCTGCAGGCCGTCGGGGTAGCCGCTGCCGTCGTAGGCCTCGTGGTGGTGGTGGACGATGTTGCGCAGGATCGAGACGTTGCCGAACTGCTCGAAGCCGAAGTCGTCGATCATCTCCTCGACGATCTCGCGGCCGACGTCGACGTGCTTCTTCATCGCCTCGAACTCATCCGGGTCGAGCTGGCCGGGCTTGAGCAGGATGGCGTCGGGGATGCCGATCTTGCCGATGTCGTGCAGTGGTGCGAACAGGAAGATGAACTCGATCGCCTCGTCGCTCAGGCCGTAGGCATCGGCGAGTTCGACGGCGATCAGGCGTGCGTAGCGCGACATGCGGTCGAGGTGCGCGCCGGTCCCGGCGTCGCGGTGCTCGGCGAAGGCGCGCGCGGTCTTGACCGCGGCGAGCAGCGTGCGCCCTACGGACAGTTCGCGGATCACCGTCAGCGCGATCAGGTGGGCGAACGGGTCGATGGCGGCGACCCGCGCGGGGGAGAAGTGGTCCGGCCGGGTCGCGTCGAAGAAGAGCAGGCCGGCGAAACGGCCGTCCATCTGCATCGGCATGGTGTAGCTCGAGCGGTAGCCCTCGGCGACGATGTGCGGGCGCGAGCCCGGACGCCCCGAGTCGTAGGCCTCGAGGTCGACGACCACCCGGGGCTGCCCGCTCTGCGCGATCTCCTGCAGCGCCGGCGAGTCGGCCAGGGGCGCCGCGTACTTGCGCAGCGGGTTGTCGCGCAGGTCGCTGCTGCAGAAGGTCTTGAGCAGATCGGTGCGGGCGTCGTGCAGCGCCACGGTGATGCGCTGCAGTGGTGGGAACTGGCGCTGCACGATGGTGTGAATGTGCGCCAGCTTGGCGCTCACCGAGCGCAGCCGGTCGAGATCGCCGAGCAGCGACTCCTGCGCCGGGATCGGCCCGTTTCCGGAACGCTTGCGGCTCATGCCTGACCGGCGACGACCACCCGGTCGCGGCCGGTCTCCTTCGCCTTGTAGAGCGACTCGTCGACCCGCCCGAGCAGCGCCTCGGTATCCTCGCCGGGCAACAGGGTGGCGACGCCGATGCTGGTGGTGAACGCCACCTCGGTGCCATCCGGGGCGGTGGCCGGCGAGTCGTGGCAGGCGCTGCGGATGCGCTCGGCCACCTCGCAGCCACGCTCGATGCTGGTCTCGGGAAGCACGGCGAGGAACTCCTCGCCGCCGTAGCGGCCGACCACGTCGGAGCGGCGCAGCGCCTTCTCGACCACCCTGGCGAAATGGCGCAGCACGGCGTCGCCGGCGAGGTGGCCGAGGGTGTCGTTGACGCGCTTGAACTTGTCGAGGTCGAACAGCAGCACGGTCAGGGTGCGCTTGTAGCGCTCCGAGCGCTGCATCTCCTCGGCCAGGCGATCCATCAGGGCACGGCGGTTGACCAGGCCGGTCAGGGGGTCGCGCGTGGCCTGGCGGTAGAGGCGCAGGAGCATCAGCAGCTGCGACATCTGCGCCCACAGCGCGAGCGAGAGCAGCAGGCCGAGCAGCCAGAGCGTGGCCACGGTCCCGGCGGTGAAGAGCTGTCCGTCGACCGCGGCGCTGGCGAGGACGATCAGGAACACCGGGAGCGCCAGCATCAGGCTCTCGACCAGGGTCATGGCGAAGATCGCCAGCTGCGCGATCATGACGTAGGGATAGAAGCCGTAACCCATGGACGCCCAGGGCGAGGCGTCGTCGCCGAGGATGATCTGCGTCACGAAGTAGAAGACGCACGGGACGACCACCAGCATGCCGAGACGGAAGCGCGCCAGCGGCAGGTGGTGCGGGTTGTAGCGCACCAGGGCGATGGCGAGGAAGGTCAATGCGGCGATGAGGCGCGTCACCGCCAGGCCGGTGAGGGTTTCCGCCGGGACCAGCAGGTAGTCGATCGGGATCCACAGCACCACCAGCCCGGCGTAGAGCAGCCCGAGGAGGCGCACCCGGTTCTGGATGTAGTCGGCACGCGTGCCGCAGAAGTCCGGGGAGTGGTGCTCGGAATGGACCAGGTCGACCAGGTTGGCGAGGAACGACCAGCTCGGCCGGGAAGCCGTGGCCGTCTCGATGGCCGGGAGCTTGCCCTGCGCTCGGCGTTCGACGATCTCGGTCATGTTCTCCGTACTCCTGGGGTCACTGACGCGGCGTGTACAGGGGCCGCTCGCGCACTTCCACATGCCACTCGGTCGAGGCCTGTTCATGCCAGCCACCGAGCACGGCCTTCGCGCCGGGGGGCAGCATGACGATGAGGTCGAGCGCCGTCGAGGCGTCGGCGACCCGGGTGCCGTTGACCGCCGTGATCACGTCTCCTGGGCGCAGTCCGGCCAGGTCGGCAGGGCCGTCCGGCAGCACGCCGGAAATGATCACGCCGCTGGCCTCGGGGAGGCCGAACGACTCGGCGAGCTCCGGGGTCACGTCCTGGATCTCGACGCCCAGCCAGCCGCGCACCACCCGTCCGTGCTCGAGGATCTGCTGCTGGATGCGACTCGCAAGGCTGGCCGGGATCGCGAACCCGATGCCCTGCGAGCCGCCGCTGCGCGAGAAGATCGCGGTGTTGATGCCGACCAGCTCGCCGGTGGCGTTGATCAGCGCGCCGCCCGAGTTGCCCGGGTTGATCGCGGCGTCGGTCTGGATGAAGTCCTCGAAGGTGCTGATTCCGAGCTGGTCGCGCCCGGTGGCGCTGACGATGCCCATGGTCACCGTCTGGCCGACGCCGAACGGGTTGCCGATGGCGAGCACGATGTCGCCGACGCGCAGGGCGTCGGAGGAGCCGAGCGTGATCTGCGGCGGGTCGGCGAGCTCGATCTCGAGTACCGCCAGGTCCGACTCGGGATCTGCGCCGACCAGCGTCGCCTCGGCGACCCGGCCGTCGGCGAGCTGCACCACGATCTGGTCGGCCCCGGCGATGACGTGGTTGTTGGTCAGCACGTGGCCGGCCGTGCTGACGATGACCCCGGAGCCCAGGCTGGTCTCGAGCCGCTGGCGCGGCATGCCACCCGGCCCCTCGCCGAAGAAGCGTCGGAACAGCGGGTCCTCGAACAGGGGGTTGGGGCGCTCGGTCACCAGCTTGGCCGTGCTGATGTTGACCACGGCCGGGGCGGAACGGGAGACGGCGTCGGCGTACGAGGTCGGGCCGGCGGTGGCCGTCTGCCTCGCCGCCGGCGCGGGCGACTCCGGCTGGACCAGGCCAGGCCGCGTGACTTCGAGCAGCTCGGGCTTGAGGATGACCGCAACGAAGGCGAGGGCGAGCCCGGCGGTGACGACCTGGAAGACGAAAGCCAGCGATTTCCCGAGCTGCATATCCCACTCCACGCAGGCTGGAGCGTCCACGTCCGTTGCGGCGTCCTGATGACACCTCAGTGTAACCTACCCTGGGTGCACAGGGGCCGAGATCGGGGTGGAGGGTGACATGGCGGCGAAGCGTACGGATACGGGAGTCACGGCGGCCGAACTGGTGACCTACCTCGACCAGGAACTCGGGGCCGGCCGCTTCCGCGACTACTGCCCGAATGGCCTGCAGGTCGCCGGGACACGCCCCGTTGGGAAGCTGGTCGCGGGGGTGACCGCCAGCCGGGCTCTGATCGAGGCGGCGATCGCGCAAGACGCCGACGCGCTGCTGGTCCACCACGGCTACTTCTGGAAGGGCGAGGACCCGTGCCTGGTCGGCGTCAAGCGCGAACGGCTCGCGCTGTTGCTGGCCCACGGCCTGAGCCTGATCGCCTACCACCTGCCGCTCGATGCGCACCCGGTGTGGGGCAACAACGCGGGGCTCGCCAGGGCGCTCGGCTGGACCATCGACGGGGCGTTCGGTGGCGACCCGCCCCTGGCCCTCCACGGCCGTCCCGCGGCGCCGCTGGCGCCGGCCGAACTGGCCGGGGCACTGGCCGGGGCGCTCGACCGGGAACCGGGCTGGATCTCGGGCGGGGGACACCCGGTGCGCACGCTCGGCTGGTGCACCGGGGCCGCCCAGGACTGGATCGAGGAGGCGGCTGCCCTGGGCCTGGATGCCTTCGTCAGCGGCGAGATCTCCGAGCGCACCGTGCACCTGGCCCGCGAGGCCGGCATCCATTACTTCGCGGCGGGTCACCACGCCACGGAGCGTTTTGGCGTTCGGGCGCTGGCCGCGCACCTCGCGGAGCGCTTTGGCCTGGACTGGGAGTACGTCGAACTCGACAACCCGGTGTAACCGGGGGCGTGGTTTTCGCGCCGCGTGGCCGGCTGGTATGCTGCCGTCCCCTTCGCGCGACCCTGAGGACCCCGCCGCATGCTGACGCCGTCCCAACAGCTGGCCGAGATCCGGCGCGGCAGCCACGAGATCCTGCCCGAGGGCGACCTGCTCGAGCGCCTTGGCGGGGGGCGTCCGCTGCGCATCAAGGCCGGCTTCGACCCGACCGCGCCCGACCTGCACATCGGTCATACCGTCCTGCTGAACAAGATGCGCCAGTTCCAGCAGCTGGGTCACCATGTCATGTTCCTGATCGGTGACTTCACCGGGTTGATCGGTGATCCGACCGGGAAGAACGCCACCCGGCCGCCGATGACCCCCGAGGAGATCCAGGAGAACGCACGCACCTACGAGAAGCAGGTGTTCAAGATCCTCGACCCCGACGCGACCGAAATCTGTTTCAACTCGACGTGGCTCGGCGAGCTCGGCGCCGCCGGCCTGATCCAGCTCGCGGCCAGGCACACGGTGGCGCGCATGCTCGAGCGCGACGACTTCTCCAAGCGCTTCAGGTCGGGCCAGCCGATCGCCATCCACGAGTTCCTCTACCCACTGGCCCAGGGCTACGACTCGGTGGCGATGCGTTGCGACGTCGAGCTCGGTGGCACCGACCAGAAATTCAACCTGCTGGTCGGGAGGCAGATCCAGGAGGCCTACGGGCAGCCGCCGCAGGTGATCCTCACCGTGCCGATCCTCGAGGGGCTCGACGGCGTGCAGAAGATGTCGAAGTCGCTCGGCAACTACGTCGGCATCGACGAGCCGCCGGAGGAGATGTTCGGCAAGCTGATGTCGATCTCGGACGATTTGATGTGGCGCTACTTCGAGCTGCTGTCGTTCGACAAGTCGCTCGACGACATCGCGCGCATGCGCGCCACGGCGCAGGCCGGGAAGGTCAACCCGCGCGACTGCAAGGTCGAGCTCGCGCTCGAGATCGTCACCCGCTTCCACGACCGCGCCGCTGCCGCGGGCGCGCTCGAGGCCTTCGAGCGCCGTCATCGCGACGGGGCGCTGCCCGACAACATCGATGAGATCAACGTCGCGGCGGACGGCGACGGGCTCCCGATCGCCAACCTGCTCAAGGAGGCCGGGCTGGTGGCCAGCACCTCCGAGGCCATGCGCCTGATCGGCCAGGGAGGGGTGCGCATCGACGGCGAGAAGGTGAGCGACCGCGCGCTGCGCGTTGCCGCCGGAACCGTCGCGATCTACCAGGTCGGGAAGCGCCGCTTCGCCAGGGTCACACTGGCGCCATGACCCCGGGGTGATGCGCTGTTGACGCCGGTTGGGCCGCATGTATAATGCGCCGCTTCGTCGCCCGGCAGGCCCCTGCGAGGAGCCGTCCGGAGACGCCAACATTCGGCCTTCCGGGTGTTGACTGGAACGGAAATCAGGGCGTATGATTCTCGTTCTCGGTCGGCCAAACACCGACCCGCTCTTTGACAATTCGGATCAAGTAATTTGTGTGGGCGCTCGCGTGCAACTTGAGGTTGCTCCAGAGATCGCGAAGCCCCGGCCCTCGGGCTTGGGTGGAGCAATGAGATAGGCTGCTTCGGCAGTCGACTGTCTTGAACTGAAGAGTTTGATCCTGGCTCAGATTGAACGCTGGCGGCATGCTTAACACATGCAAGTCGAACGGCAGCACGAGAAAGCTTGCTTTCTTGGTGGCGAGTGGCGGACGGGTGAGTAACGCGTAGGAATCTACCCTGGAGCGGGGGACAACCTGGGGAAACCCAGGCTAATACCGCATACGCCCTACGGGGGAAAGCAGGGGACCTCTTCGGAGGCCTTGCACTCTAGGATGAGC
>JBFIFF010000107.1:0-6636 GCA_041602955.1 Gammaproteobacteria bacterium
ACAGCGGCCTCGCCGTGCTGCAGGCGCCGCGCTCGCTGCCGCGCGTGATCCAGGTGCCAAAGAGCTACTCGCCGAGCGATTGCGGCCTGGTGTTCCTCTCCTCGGTCATCCATGCCCACGTCGAGGAGCTGTTCCCGGGCATGACGGTAACCGGCTGTCACCAGTTCCGTGTCACGCGCAACAGCGACCTGTTCGTCGACGAGGAGGCCGTCGACGACCTGCTGCGCGCGCTGCAGGGCGAGCTGCCCGGGCGCCGCTACGGCGACGCGGTGCGCCTCGAGGTGGCCGACAACTGTCCGCGCCACCTCGCGCGCTTCCTGCTCGAGAAGTTCGAGCTCACCGACGAGGACCTCTACCAGGTCAACGGCCCGGTCAACCTCAACCGCCTGATGGCCATCCCCGACATGGTCGACCGCCCCGATCTCAAGTTCCCGCCGTTCACGCCGAGCCGACCGGCGCGGCTGGCGCACAAGAAGAACATGTTCGAGGCGATCGCCGAGGGCGACCTGTTGCTGCACCACCCCTACGAGGCGTTCGCGCCGGTCCAGGAGCTGGTGCGCCAGGCGGCCGCCGACCCGGCGGTGCTGGCGATCAAGCAGACCATCTACCGCACCGACACCGACTCGACGCTGGTCGAGGCGCTGGCCGACGCCGCGCGTGCCGGCAAGGAGGTGACCGCGGTGGTCGAGCTGCGCGCGCGCTTCGACGAGGAGGCCAACATCGGTCTCGCCACGCGGCTGCAGGAGGCCGGCGCGCACGTGGTCTACGGGGTGGTCGGCTACAAGACCCACGCCAAGCTGCTGATGATCGTGCGTCGCGAGGGGCGCAAGCTGCGCCGCTACGTGCACCTCGGCACCGGCAACTACCACGCCGCCACCGCGCGCCTGTACACCGACTACGGCCTGCTGACCTGCGACCGGGCGATCGGCGAGGACGTGCACAAGCTGTTCCAGCAGCTCACCGGACTGGGGCGGATCACGCGCCTGAAGAAGCTGCTGCAGTCGCCCTTCACGCTGCACAGGCGCATGGTCGAACTGATCGAGCGCGAGGCCGAGAACGCCGCCGCCGGGCGTCCGGCACGGGTGCTCGCGCGCATGAACTCGCTGGTCGAGCCGAAGATCATCCAGGCGATGTACCGCGCCTCGCAGGCCGGGGTGAAAATCGACCTGGTGGTGCGCGGCATCTGCTGCCTGCGCGCGGGAATTCCCGGGGTCTCGGACCACATCACCGTGCGCTCCGTGGTCGGCCGTTTCCTCGAGCACTCGCGCGTGTGGTGCTTCCACAACGACGGCGACCCGCTGGTCTACTGCTCCAGTGCCGACTGGATGGACCGCAACTTCTTCCGTCGCGTCGAGAGCTGCTTCCCGGTCGAGGACCCGAAGCTCCGCCGCCGCGTCATCGACGAATCGCTGGAGCTCTACCTGGCCGACAACACCCACTCCTGGGAGCAGCAGCCCGACGGCCGCTACCGGCGCCTCGAGGCGGGACGGCGCAAGCCGCTCAGCGCGCAGCCCACGCTGCTCACCCGGCTGGCCGAACAGGCCCCCTGAGCCCTGCCCCGGGACGCGTGGACGAGACCAGCCCACCGCCCGCCGAAGCGCTGCCGCTGACCGCGCTGCACCGGGTCGGGCCACGGCTGGCCGAGCGCCTCGCACGGCTCGGCCTGCACACCGTCCAGGACCTGCTCTTCCACCTGCCGCTGCGCTACGAGGACCGCGCCACACGCGTCCCGCTGGGCGCCCTGCGTCCCGGCCAGTCTGCACGCGTGCAGGGCGAGGTCGAACTGGCCCAGGTGCAGTTCGGCCGTCGCCGCGCGCTGCTGGTACGGATCGCCGACGGCAGCGGCGCGCTGACCCTGCGCTTCTTCCACTTCAGCCGCGCGCAGCAGCAGGGCTTCGTTCGCGGCATCCCGATCGAGTGCTTCGGCGAGGCCCGGCCGGGCCCGACCGGGCTGGAGATGGTGCACCCCGAGTACCGCCTCGGCGCCACGGCCGGGGGCGCGCCCTCGTCCACCCTGACCCCGGTCTACCCGGTCACCGAGGGGGTGCGCCAACCGACCCTGCGCCAGCTGGTCGACCAGGCGCTGGCCTGGCTCGACGCCGGCCGCGTCGCGGTCCACGAGTGGCTGCCGCCGACGCTGCGGCGGCACTACGCCCTGCCCCCGCTCGCCGACGCGGTGCGCCGCATCCACGCCCCGCCGCTCGACGCCACGACGCCGGGGGCCGGCCACCCCCTGCAGCGGCGTCTCGCCTTCGAGGAGCTGCTCGCCCACCAGCTCAGCCTGCGCCAGCTGCGCGATCGACTGCAGCGCCATGCCGCCCCGCCACTGGCCCCGCCCGGCGCGCTGTGCGCCGCGCTGCGCGACGGCCTGCCGTTCCGGCTCACCGCGGCCCAGGACCGGGTGATCGCCGAGATCCACGCCGACCTGGCCCGGCCACGGCCGATGCTGCGCCTGCTGCAGGGCGACGTCGGTTCCGGCAAGACGCTGGTCGCCGCCGCGGCCGTGCTGCAGGCGGTCGAGGCCGGCTGGCAGGCCGCCGTGGTCGCACCGACCGAGCTGCTGGCCGAGCAGCACGCGCGCAACTTCCGCCAGTGGCTCGACCCGCTCGAGGTCCCATGCGTCTGGCTCGCCGGGCGCATGCCGGCCCGGGCACGGCGCGAGGCACTGGCCGCGCTCGGCGACGGCCGTGCGCGGGTGGCGATCGGCACCCACGCACTGTTCCAGGAGGCGCCGGAGTTCGAGCGCCTGGGCCTGGTGGTGGTCGACGAGCAGCACCGCTTCGGCGTCCACCAGCGGCTGGCGATGCGCGACAAGGGGGCCGACGGCGACCGCCGCCCGCACCAGCTGATTATGACCGCGACGCCGATCCCGCGCACGCTGGCGATGGCGGCCTACGCCGACCTCGACCTGTCGGTGATCGACGAGCTGCCGCCGGGGCGCAGGCCGGTCACCACCGTCGCCCTGCCCGCCAGGCGCCGCGACGAGGTGGTCACGCGGGTGCGCGATGCCTGCGCCGAAGGGCGCCAGGCCTACTGGGTCTGCACGTTGATCGAGGAGAGCGAGGCGCTCGAGGCCGAGGCCGCCGAGGCGACCGCGGTCGGCCTCGCCGAGGCGCTCCCGCAGCTGCGTGTCGGCCTGGTGCACGGGCGCTTGAAGGGCGATGCCAAGGAGGCGGTGATGCACGCCTTCAAGGACGGGGCCATCGACCTGCTGGTGGCGACCACGGTGATCGAGGTCGGCGTCGACGTGCCCAACGCGACGCTGATGATCGTCGACAACGCCGAGCGCCTCGGCCTGGCCCAGCTGCACCAGCTGCGCGGGCGCGTCGGGCGCGGCGCCGAGCAGAGCTTCTGCGTGCTGCTCTACCGCGAGGGTCTCAGCGCCAACGCGCGACGACGGCTCGAGGTGCTGCGCGAGAGCCACGACGGCTTCGCCATCGCCCGCCGCGACCTCGAGATCCGCGGCCCCGGCGAGGTGCTCGGCACGCGCCAGACCGGCGAGTTGCAGCTGCGCGTCGCCGACCTGCTGCGCGACCAGCCCCTGCTCGCCGACGTGCAGCGCTGCGCGGAGGCGCTGCAGCGCGACCACCCAGGGTCGGTCGACCCGTTGATCGCGCGCTGGCTCGGTGCCCGCACGCGCTACGGTGACGTATAGTTCCTGGGCCCGCCGCCGGACACCGCACCGTGAACCCGACTCCGAGCAGACCGAAGACCAGACCTCCGCGCCTGCCGTGGACCGACCCGCGCGCCGCACCGCCCCCGCCGACGACCCCGTCGCCGGCCGAGCGACTGCGCCGCTACCTGCTGCTGATCCGCTTCCACCGCCCGATCGGCACCCTGCTGCTGCTCTGGCCCTGCCTGTGGGCGCTGTGGATCGCCGCCGACGGCATCCCCGACCCGCTGGTGCTGACCGTGTTCGTGCTCGGCACCTTCCTGATGCGCTCGGCCGGCTGCGCGATCAACGACTACGCCGACCGCGATATCGATCCGCACGTCGCGCGCACCCGCGACCGGCCGCTGGCCGCCGGGCTGATCGCACCGCGCGAGGCACTCTACGTCGCCGCCGGGCTGAGCGGGGTCGCGTTCCTGCTGGTGCTGCTGATGAACTGGCTGACCATCGCGTTGTCCGTGGTCGGCCTGCTCCTCGCTGCCAGCTACCCGTTCGCCAAGCGCTACACCCACCTGCCGCAGGTGCACCTCGGCGCCGCGTTCGGCTGGGCGGTGCCGATGGCCTTCGCGGCGCAAGCCGGTGAGCTGACCCCGACCGCCTGGCTGCTCTACCTGGCCGCGGTCCTGTGGGCGACCATCTACGACACCATGTACGCCATGGCCGACCGCCCCGAGGACCTCGAGATCGGTGTCAAGTCGACCGCGATCCTGTTCGGTGACGCGGACCTGACGATCCTCGCCATCCTGCAGTGTCTGTTCACGGTCACGCTGGCGGTGGTCGGCCACCAGGCCGGGCTGGGCTGGCCCTACGCGGCCGGCCTGACCGTCGCGGTCGGTTTCATGGTCCACCACCAGCGGATGATCGCCGAACGCGAGCCGGCCGCCTGCTTCCGCGCCTTCCTCAACAACAACTGGCTCGGTGTGGCGCTCACCGCCGGCGTCTTCGCCGACTACGCTCTGCGCGGCTGAACCGCGTCACGGGCGCGGCGCGCGCGCCACGCACCACACCTCGACCCGCTCGGCCCCGGCCGCGACCAGCACCCGCGCCAGTTCACGCACTGTGGCTCCGGTGGTGACCACGTCGTCGACCAGCGCCACGCGCCGCCCGCCGACCGGCACCGTCACGGCGAACGCCCCGCGCACGTTGCGCCTGCGCGCCGCGGCCTCCAACCCGCTCTGCGCCGCGGTGTCGCGCAGCCGGCGGCAGCCGTGGGCATGCAGCGGCACCCCGAGCCGGTGGGCCACCGGCCGCGCCAGCTCCAGGGCCTGGTTGAAGCCGCGCGAGCGCAGCCGGCGCGGGTGCAACGGCACCGGCAGGAGCAGCTCGGGCAACGGCACCCCCTCGCGCAGCAGGTGTGCCGCGAGCAGCTCGCCCAGCAGGCGCGCGTGGACCAGCCGGCCACCGAACTTGAGGCCCAGGACCAGGCGGTCCAGGGGCGGTGCGTAGAGGTAGGCCGCGCGGGTGGCGGCGAACGGCGGTGGGCGCCGGCACCGGCCGCAACTCAGGCCCAGTGCCGCCGCGGGCAGCGGCAGGGCACAGACCGGGCAGGCGGCCGGGGCGCGTGGCAGGGCGTCGGCGCAGGCGTCGCAGAGGTCCAGAGGCAGGTCACCCGGGCCACCGCAACAGAGGCAGCGCGGTGGGAACAGGGCGAACTGTATAGATTTAATCCACCGGTTAACCATTGCGCTCCTTCGCGGTTGACAGCGGCCTCCTGCCGCTTACCATGAGGCGCCCGCACGCGGCGTGCGGATTTATCGACCAACCTAGCAGGGGCGACCCGCCATGACCATCCGCCACGACTGGACCCGAGACGAGATCGCCGACCTGTTCGAGCAACCGCTCAACGACCTGCTTTTCGCCGCCCAACAGGCGCACCGCGGCCACCACGATCCGGCCACCATCCAGGTCAGTGCCCTGCTGAGCATCAAGACCGGCGCCTGCCCCGAGGACTGCGGCTACTGCCCGCAGAGTGCCCACCATGACACCGCCCTCGAGCGCGAGCGGCTGCTGGCGCTCGACGAGGTGCTCGAGGCCGCCCGCGCGGCCCACGCCGCCGGCGCGACCCGCTTCTGCATGGGCGCCGCGTGGCGCAGCCCGCGCGACCACGACATCACGCTGGTCGCCGACATGGTGCGCGGGGTCAAGGCGCTCGGCATGGAGACCTGCCTCACGCTCGGCATGCTCACCGACGCCCAGGCAGGGGCGCTGCGCGATGCCGGCCTCGATTACTACAACCACAACCTCGACACCTCGCCGGAGTACTACCCGGAGGTGATCTCCACGCGCACCTACACCGACCGCCTGCAGACGCTCGAGGCGGTGCGCGCCGCCGGGCTCGCGGTCTGCTGCGGCGGCATCGTCGGCATGGGCGAGTCGCGCGCCGATCGTGCCGGGCTGCTGCAGCAGCTCGCCAACCTGCCGCGTCACCCGGAGAGCGTGCCGATCAACCACCTGGTCAAGGTGCCCGGAACGCCACTCGCCGAGGCCCCCGACCTCGACCCCTTCGAGCTGGTGCGCACCGTCGCCGTGGCGCGCATCCTGATGCCGGCCTCGGTGGTGCGGCTGTCGGCCGGGCGCGAGAAGATGAGCGACGAGCTGCAGGCGCTCTGCTTCCTCGCCGGCGCCAACTCGGTGTTCCACGGCGAGCGGCTCCTGACCACGCCGAACGCCACGCCGGACCGCGACGCGGCGTTGTTCGCGCGCCTCGGCCTGCGTCCGCAGGCCGATCGCGAGCACGACCACAGCGGCGGCACCGACCACGGCCCGCTGCTCTACGGCAACGCCTGCGCCAGCCACGTCCCCACACCCGGGACGGCATGAACGGGCTCGCCGCGGCCCTCGACCGCCGGCGCGCCGAGGGGCTCTACCGCAGCCGCCGCACCGTCTCCGGCCGCGTCGGACCGGAACTGGAGGTCGACGGCCGTCGGCTGCTCGCCTTCTGCAGCAACGACTACCTCGGCCTGGCC
>JBFIFF010000108.1:0-6614 GCA_041602955.1 Gammaproteobacteria bacterium
GATCCGGGCCGGCTGGTGCGGCGGGGGGAGGTGCTGCACCAGCCGCGGCTCGCCGAGACCCTCGACGCCCTCGCGCGCGAGGGCGAGGCGCTGTTCTACCGCGGCGAGATCGGCCACAGGCTGGTCGCCGACTGCCGGGAGCGGGGCGGGTACCTCACGCACGAGGACCTTGCGCGCTACCGGGTCTACCGCCGCCGGCCACTGGCGATTCGCTACCGTGGTCACCGCATCTATACCAACCCGGCGCCTTCGGCCGGCGGCATGCTGATCGCGTTCGGTCTGCGCCTGCTCGAGGCTGGCGGCCCACTGGCGTGCCGGTTCGGCAGCACGACGCACCTCGGGCGCCTCACCGCGGTGCTGGCGGCGACCCACGCGGCACGCGCCGAGGCCGAGAGCGAGGCGGATCCCGGCCGACGCGCCCGGCGGCTGATCGGCGGCGACCTGATGCGGCGCTACCGTGCGGAGATCGTCGGTCGGCCTGCCTGTCATCGCGGGACCACCCACATCAGCATCCTCGACGCCGAGGGCAACGAGGCGAGCTTGACGGTCTCCAACGGCGAGGGCGCGGGCTACGCGATTCCCGGGACCGGGATCGTCATGAACAACATGCTCGGCGAGGAGGATCTCAACCCGCACGGCTTCCACGCCTGGAGCTGTGACGTGCGCATGGCCTCGATGATGGCGCCGACCCTGCTCGCACGCGCCGATGGCACCGACGTGGTGCTCGGCTCCGGTGGTTCGAACCGCATCCGCACCGCGATCCTGCAGGTGCTGGTGAATCTCGTCGACTTCGGCATGCCGGTCGCCCGCGCGGTGCGCATGCCGCGCCTGCACCTCGAGGGCGGACACCTGGACATCGAGCACGGTTTCCCCGCCCCGACGGTCGGGCACCTGCTCGCGGCGCATTCCGACGCGCAGGTGTGGGCAGGGCGCAACCTCTTCTTCGGCGGCGTGCATGCGGTGGCGCGTGATCGGCGCGACGGCAAGCTGAGCGGCGGAGGTGATCCGCGACGGGGTGGCGTCTGCGTCCGCATCGCGTCGCGGCACTGAAAATATGGTTGCGAAACGCGCTAATCCGTGCTTTAAACCGTCTGTCGTTGTGCTATCTTTCTAGTGCCCACGTGCACCCGCTACCACCAAAGAGTCACACAGGAGTCCGCGATGGCCGTGAAAAAGAAGTCCGCCAGAAAGCCTGCTGCGAAGAAAGCGGCGCCGAGGAAGGCTGCGCCTAGGAAAGCTGCACCGAAGAAGGCTGCACCCAAGAAGGCTGCACCGAAGAAGGCAGCACCGAAGAGAAAAGCTGCACCGAAGAAGAAGGCTGCACCGAAGAAAAAGGCTGCACCGAAGAAGAAGGCCGCCGCGAAGAAGAAGGCTGCACCGAAGAAAAAGGCCGCGGCCAAGCCCATGGCACGGTCGACCGCGGCGATCGCCAAGGCCTACTCGAAGACCCAGATCCTCAACGAGGTCGCGGCCAACACCGGCCTGACCCGCAAGCAGGTCGCTGACGTCTTGGGCGAGGTCGACGCGCTCGTCCAGCGCCACATCAAGGCGCGCGGCGCCGGCACCTTCACCATGCCCGGCCTGCTCAAGATCACCACGATCAAGAAGCCGGCACGCCGCGCACGCAAGAACGTACCCAACCCGTTCAAGCCCGGCGAGACCATGAACGTCGCGGCCAAGCCCGCGCAGACGGTCGTCAAGATTCGCGCCCTCAAGCGCCTCAAGGACATGGCCGGCGGCAAGTAGCGCCGGTCCCGCTCCAGCGACACGGGCGGCCCGCGGGCCGCCCGTTTTTTATTGCGCGTTTGCCCGGCGCAGGGTCAGGGGGTCATCGCGCGCCGTCGAACGTGGTGTGACGCAGGCGTACGAAGTCGCGGTGGGGGATGTGCAACAGGTCGGCGACGCGGCGCAGCAGGTGCTCCTCGTGCTTGTCGACGCGACCGTCGGCGTGTGCAACACGCCACATCATCTCGAGCACGCGCAACTTGCGCCGCTCGTCGAGGCGCGCGTTGAGCAGTCGGGTGAACTCGTAGAGCGAGACCGCGTCGTCGGCCCGGTCGCTGGCGGCCGCGAGCAGTTCGGCGGTGGCGTTGTCGTCGAGATCGAAATGCGCGGCCACCAGCCGCTCGAGCGCGGCGCGTTCCTCGGGGTCATAGTCGAAGTCGGCCCGCGCGGTTTCGACCAACAGGGCCGCGGTGACCAGCCGCAGGGTCGCATCGTCGGGCGCGTCCCCGGGCGCGGTCCCGGCCAGACGCGTATCGAGAAGCCGCTGCAGACGCCTGAGCATGGGCTGGCTAGGCGAGCGCCAGTGCCTCCGAGGAGGTCCAGATGCGCTGCCCGGCGACGTTGATGAACGGCGCCGCGGGACCGGTCAGCAACAGCTTGTGTGCGGCGACCAGCGCCTCGAGGTCGGTGCCGGTGTCGCCCAGCACCTCCCGCTCCTCGTCGAACACCGCCTGCTGCAGCCGCTCGACCGCCTCGGAGGGCTTGGCGCCGGCGAAGAAACTGCGCAACAGCGGGTCGCTCGACTCGGCGAGGGCCTTGGCGTTGCGCCGTACCAGCAGCTTGATCCCCTGGCTCGATGCCGAGCGGAAGGCGCCGGCACGCAGGCAGAGTCGACGGCTGCGCCCGGGTTCGAGGGTCCAGCGTTCGATGGCGTGCTTGGAGTGGCCCATGGCGCCGTAGGTGATCTTCTGGTGGGCCAGGTTGTAGAAGGTCGAGTAGCCGACCAGGGTGCCGATCTCGAGCCCGGCCTCGAGACGCGGCAACGGGTCGAAGGAGAGGTGGTTGGACGCGGCGACCTGCTCCGGGGTCGCCTCGCCGACAGGGAAGCCGACCTCGCCGAGCGCGGTGGCGAAGAAGCACCAGTCGAAGGCGTGTCCCGCCTGCGTCGCCAGGGTCTCGATGGCCTCGGGGGCGCCGACGTCGGCGAACAGCAGCCGGTCAGCACCGGGCACCTCGGGCGCGCTGTCCTCGCGGCCGTACCAGACGCCGACGACATGGGCATCGTCGCCGTAGGCCTCGCGCACCGCGCGGATCGCCGCGGTGCCCATGACGCCGGTGGCGCCGATGACCAGGAACTGCTGCATGGCGTGGCTTCCGATGGAGTTGGAAAGCCGCGATTCTGCCACAACGGTGGATCGCGTTCAGTCGCCGCGTGCCGCGGTCGGGCGGTAGATCTCCGAGTCGGGGTTGAACGCCAGCCAGGCGAAGGCGAAGTGGACGCCTCCGGGCAGGGCCCGCAGCCGACGCCCAACCAGGGGACCCTCCAGCGCCTGCCCGAGGATGTTCCAGCGGCTGCCGGAAGCCGTGTCGACGATGTGCCCGTCGCGCAGTTCGAATTCGAGCACGCGGTCGTCGAGTCGGCGGTCGAAGGCGTTGGCGGAGTGGATCGCGCGCGACGCGGCGATCGACTCGCGATCCAGCGCCGACAGCGTGCCGTGACGCGAAAGGACGATCACCGGGGTGCCGGAGACGGTGTCGTGGATCAGCGGATGAGCGGGGAACAGCGAGAACGGGTAGAGGCGGTCGACGCCCCCCAGCGAGACGCTGAGCACCCGCTCCATCGCCGGCAGCCGCGGGTCGACCGGGTCGTCGAGCAGGAACGGGCTGTTGTCGATGGCGTCGTAGCCACGGTAGGGGTTGCGGCCGTAGGCGCGCGCGTGACCGGTCTCGCGCGAGAGCACCTCGCCATCGGGGTGGCCGTCGCGGAACTCCTCGAAGGCGACGATCTGCGCGGGGATCTGTGTCAGCTCGGTGCCGACCAGTTCGCCGATGATCGCCATGCCCGAGAACTGCTGCCACCAGCTCTCGGTCTGGCGGTCGTACATGACCAGGTCGCTCTTGCGCAGCATGCCGGTGGTGCCAAAGTCGAGCAGGCGACCGCCGACCCGCCTGTCGAACACCAGCGAGGCATTGCACAGCGGGCAGAAGGTGACCGCGATGGGGAGGTCGCCGAGGGTGTCGTTGACGATCTCGTGCCACATCAGGATCTGCAGCGGGTAGGCCCGCGCCCGACCGGCGTGGACCAGGGCGATCACCGGCTCGCGCGGATCGAGCCAGCCGGCGGCGTCGGAGGTGCTGACGAACCTGGGACGGTCGATGGCCGGGATGCCGTCCTTGGGTGGCCCGCCGGACTGGATCTCGTCGAGATCGACGCTGCGTTTCGTGAAATCGGTCGACCACTGGAGCTTCATCATCTCCGGGGAGACCCGGGCGACCGCGATGGTCTCGACCAGCTGCGGGCCGATCAGCCACCAGCCGAGCGTGGCCAGCACGCCGATGCGCAGGGCGCGGAATGGCAGGCGGCGGTCGCTGATCAGCAGGCGTGCTAGGGCGGTCATGGGGCCTCCTGGAACAGTAGACCCGGCGACGGACGTCATCCTTACGCCGGGTCTAGAACAACCGCCGCTTGAGGCCCGACTTGTGCAAAATCGCGGTGGCGATCTCCTCGATCGACGAGAACGAGGTGTTCAGGCAGGCGATGCCCTCGCGGCGGTACAGCGCCTCGGCGCGGCCGACCTCGTAGCGACACTGGGCGAGCGAGGCGTAGCGGCTCTGCGGGCGGCGCTCCTCGCGGATGTCGTGCAGGCGCTGGGGATCGATGCTCAGCCCGTGCAGGCGGTCGCGGCACGCCTCGAGTTCCTCTGGCAGGCGCAGGTCGGCGAGGTCCTCCTCGGTGAGCGGGTAGTTGGCCGCGCGGATGCCGAAGCTCATCGCCATGTACAGGCAGGTCGGCGTCTTGCCGGAACGCGATACGCCGAGCAGAACCATGTCGGCGTGCTCGTAGCCCTGGCTGTTGAGGCCGTCGTCGTGGTTCAGCGTGAAGTTGATCGCCTCCATGCGCGTCATGTAGCTGCGCAGGTCGGCCAGGCCGTGGCTGCGGCCGACCATGTGCGAGGAACTGCGCTGGAAGGTCTTCTCGAGCGGCCCGATGAAGGTCTCGAAGAAGTCGAAGAACAGCGCGTCGACCGCCTTGACCGTGGCGCGCACCTCGGCGTCGACCAGGGTGCTGAAGACGATCGGGCGCACGCCGTCACGCAGCGCCGCCTGCCCGATCTGCGCCGCCGCCGCCTGCGCACGGTCCACGGAGTCGACGAACGGAATGGTGCGCTGCTCGAAGTCGAGCGCTTCGAACTGGGTCAGCAGGCTGTGGCCGAGGGTCTCGGCGGTGACCCCGGTGCGGTCCGAGAGGATGAAGACGGTGCGCCGCACGCGTCCGGGATCAGGCGCGGCCGACGCGCAGGTGCAACGGCCAGCGCACCCGGCGCGTGCTCTGCGGGTCGCCCCACGGCCCGGCAAGCTGGGCGAGCAGTCCCGGGAGCGGGTCGAGCCCGGTCTCGGCACGGCAGCGCTGATAGGCCGACCAGGTGGCGAGGTAGCCCGCGAGGTCGTCCAGGGTCCAGTCGGCCTCGATGGCCAGGTCGGGGGTGCGCAGCTCGGCGAACGGGAACGCCAGCTCGCGGTAGCCGTCGTCGACCAGCGCGCGCTCGGCCGGCCACCACGGGCCGAGGCGGTCGCGGTAGAAGCGCTCGATCAGTACGTCGATCGGCGGGGTGATGCGCAGCAGGGAGTAACACCAGGCGGCGAGCACACCCCCGGGACGCAGCACGCGCCGCACCTCGGCGAAGAACGCCTCCGTTGCGAACCAGTGCAGCGCCTGGCCGACCGCGACGAGGTCGCAACTCGCGGTGGCCAGCGGTGCCGGGGCCGCGGCGCCCTGCAGGTAGTGGACCGACAGGCTACGGTCGCGCGCGGCGAGCTGAGCCGCGCTCGGGTCGCTGGCGACCACCTCGCCGAAGTGGCCGGCCAGGCCGCGTGCGACCTGGCCGTTGCCGCAGCCGCAGTCCCAGGCGCGCTGGCGGATCGGGGTCACGTCGAGCAGTGCAGAGAAGAGGGCCGGGGGGTAGCCGGGCCGGTAGCGTGCGTAGCCCTGGGCCTGGGCGGAAAAGTGGTCGGCGAAGAGGGGCCCTCCCATGCTCAGATGCGCCGCGCCAGGCGTGCCTGCTGGACCAGCTGGCTGGCGATCTCCTCGATCGACAGCGTCGAGGCGTCGAAGTGGGGCACCCGCTCGGCGGCGAAGAGTGCCCGCACGCGAGCGATCTCGTGGCGGCAGCGTTCGGGCGAGGCGTAGTCGCTTCCGGGTTGGCGCTCGTGGCGGATCTGGTGCAGCCGCTCGGGTTCGATGACCAGCCCGAACAGCTTGTCCCGGTGCCGCTCGAGCAGCTGCGGCAGGCGGGCGTGGTCGAGGTCGGACTCGGCGAGCGGGTAGTTGGCCGCGCGGATGCCGTACTGCAGCGCCAGGTAGAGGCAGGTCGGGGTCTTGCCGGTGCGCGAGACGCCGAGCAGGATCACGTCGGCATGGTCGCAGTGCTCGGCGCGCACACCGTCGTCGCTGGCCAGAGCGAAGTTGATGGCATCGATGCGCGCCATGTAGCTGGCGTAATCGACCATGCCGTGCGAGCGGCCGACGGTGTGACTCGATTCCTTGCCCAGTTCGCGCTCGAGCGGCTCGATGAAGGTGTCGAGGAAGTCGAAGAAGACGCAGTCGGCCGCGGCGAGCAGGCGCCGGATCCGCGGGTCGACCAGGGTGCTGACCACCACCGGCGGCAGGC
>JBFIFF010000109.1:0-6583 GCA_041602955.1 Gammaproteobacteria bacterium
CAACGCCGGCGCCGGCAAGGAGAAGAGCGAGTACAGCGGGCGCGTGAGCGTCGTCGTCACCTGTCCGCAGTCGTGATCACGAAGTCTTAGTACGACCTGGCACGGGAACAGGGGGCGTTAGCCCCCTGTTTCCTTCGGACATTCACCACCCGGGCGAATGAGACAGATCTCGCGCGCTCAAGACATTTGGCAATTTCTGTATGGCGCGCTGAATGCGAATGCGATGTGGGACGGTAACTACGCTCGGCTGCGCATGCCGCGACAGAGTACTCCACTCCCGCCCGCACAGGTCGGCCGTTAATCATGTTAATGAAGCCGAAAGTCGCACCGCAGGAAATCCTGTGACGGGGTGCGAGGACCACCATAACGGACTTGATCGGCGAGGACAGGCTCGGGAGCTACGGTCCACACTGACCCGGGCCCGGGTTGCTGGTTCGGGTCTGCCATGCTGCGCGTTTGGCCACAGCAGGAGACGCCTTGTCTGGCGCAACCTGTCGCTGAGAATAACCCCGTTCGTTTTGCAGCGACCGGCTCGCCGCCTCCGCGCTGAGGATAACCGTCCTCAGCGCGAGGTCAGCTTGAACTCGATGCGCCGGTTGCGAGCCAGCGCCGCAGGGGCGGCGCCGGCGTCGATCGGGTGGAACTCGCCGAAGCCGGCGGCGACCAGCCGCCGCGGGGGGATGCGCTGGTCGATCAGGAAGCGCACCACCTCCACCGCGCGCGCGGTCGACAGCTCCCAGTTCGACGCGTAGCGCGCGGTGCGGATCGGCACGCGGTCGGTGTGGCCGTCGACGCGCAGCACCCAGTCGAGGTCGTCGGGGATGCGTGCCGCCAGCTCGCGCAGGGTCGTCGCGAAGCGCACCAGCTGGTCGCGGCCGCGCTCGCCCAGGTCGGCGGTCCCCGACGCGAACAGCAGCTCGGAGGAGAAGACGAAGCGGTCGCCCTCCACGCGCACGTCGGGACTCTCGCCGAGCACCTCGCGCAGGCGGCCGAAGAACTCCGACTGGTAGCGGGCGAGGCGGTTGACCTCGCGCGCCAGGGCGATGTTCAGGCGCTTGCCCAGGTCGGTGATCTCGGCCTGCTGCTCCTGCTTGACCGCCTCGGCGGCGGCGAGCGCGGCGGCGACCTCCTCGAGCCGCTGGCGCAGCGCGAGGATCTGCCGGTTTAGAAGCGCCAGCTCGTCACGCGCCGCGGCGGAGAGGGCGCGCTCCTCGTCGAGCTCGACGTCGCGCCGCGCCAGGGTCGCCTCGGTCTGTGCCAGGCGGCCGGCCAGCGCAGTGGCCTGGTCGCGGCTGCCGGCCAGCGCCTCGCCGAGGCTCGCGGCCTCGGCCTCGAGCGCGGCGCGCGCGGCGCGCAGCCCACCCAGGTCCGCCTCCAATGCCGCGAGCTGCTGGTCGCGCGTGGCGAGATCGCTCTCGAGGCCGCTGTTGGCCTCGGCCATGGCATCGAGGCGTGCGTTCAAATCGAGCTTCTCGCCCATCAGCTCGGAGATCATCAGCGACAGCGCGCTGGTCTTGCCCTCGAGCGCCTCGTTGGCCTCCTCGGCGAGACCGAGCTGGCGGGTCAGCTCGGCGATCTCCCGGTGCAGCGCGGCGAGTTCGAGGTCCTGCAGCGACACGGTGCGCGAGAGCATCGCCTGGGCGACGACGAACACCAGCAGCACGAAGATCACCACCATCAGCAGGGCGGCCAGGGCGTCGACGTAGCCCGGCCAGATGTCGGTGGTACGCCGGTGGCGGCGGCTGGCGGTGGTCACGCTCCGGCCTCAGCCCGCGTCGCGTCCGTCCTGCCGGCGCAGGGTCTCCTGCAGCAGTGCGCGGGTCTCGCGCAGCTCGGCGGCGATCAGGTCGAGGCGGTCGTCGGCCGACGGCTCGATCAGCGGCGGTTCGGGCAACGCGTCCTCGACCGGCACCTCGCCCTTGCCCGGTTCGTCGATCAGCTGGGTGACCCCCGACAGCCACTCCTCGAGGCCGTTGAAGAAGCGGTTCTGCGCGTGGCCGGCGAGGATGTCGAGGAAGCCGAGCACCAGCGAGCCGCCGAGGCCGAACAGCGACGAGCTGAAGGCCGTGCCCATGCCCGTCAGCGGACCCGCCAGGCCCGCCTTGAGTTCGGCGAACATGGTGCCGACGTCCTGTGCGGTCACCTCCAGTCCGGCGACCACCGAGGCGACCGCGGAGATGGTATCGAGCAGGCCCCAGAAGGTGCCGAGCAGGCCGAGGAAGATCAGCAGCCCGACCATGTAGCGGGAGATCTCGCGCGATTCGTCCAGGCGCGCGCGGATGCCGTCGAGCACCGTGCGCAGCGCGTGCGCGGAGAGCCGGAAGCGGTCCTTCATGCGCCCGCTGAGGTGGGTGGCGAGCGGGCGCAGCAGGCGGGGCTCGACGGCCAGCGAGATGCCTGTCTGCCCCGTGCGGAAGAGCTTGATCCACTCGATCTCGACCTCGAGTGCGAGCACCTGCTGGACGTTGATCACCACGCCGAGCAGCAGCACGCCGAGGATCAGCGAGTTGAAACCCCAGTTGGCGAGGAACGCCGCTTTCAGTGACGGGTAGAGCACGGCGCAGACGCCGCCGACCAGGGCGAGCGTCACGAACATCCAGAACAGCGAGTGCCTCGGCTTGAACATCACGGGGATCCGGGCGGGGCGGTCCCCGTGTTGTAGCACAGTGCGGCTCGGGCTTCCCTATCCCGCATGGCGAGGTGGCGACGAGACGCCGCCCGCACGCCACGCGCGGAGTTAGAATACGCGCCTTTCAGCCCAGGACCCGGTCCCCGTGCAGCAGTGGTTCCTCCCCGTCGGCCTCGTCCTGGCGATCGCGCTGGCGCTCGCGGCGCCGGTGCCCGGCCGGGTGCTGAACGACACCGGGCTGGTGCTCGGCCTGGTGCCTCTGATCTTCCTGGTCAACGGCTACCAGACGCGCCTCGACATGCTCGCGCTCGGAGGCCGGTTCCTCGGCGTGCTGGCGAGCGGGGCGGTCGTCGGCCTGCTCCTCGGCCCGTTCCTCGGGCTCACCGCCGCGTCACTGCTCGGCCTGCCGGCGGCTGCCGCGCTCGGCCTGGTGGTGATGGCGAGCATGCCGCCGACCCTGTCGTCGGGGGTGATCCTGACCGAGAACGCCGGCGGCCACACCCTGTGGGCGATGCTGCTGACCATCCTGCTCAACCTGGCCGGGATCTTCACCATCCCGTTCGTCCTCGGCATGACGCTGGAGCTGGGCGCCGAGGTCGCGGTGTCGCCCTGGCCGCTGCTGCTGCGGCTGCTGACGGTGGTGCTGCTGCCGTTCGCCCTCGGCGCCCTGCTGCGCCGGGTGATCGGGCGCACGGCGCCGGGCTGGGTACGCTACGTGCCCTCGGCGTGCATCATCGTCACGGTGTGGATGTCGATGTCGGCGTCGAGCGCGACGCTGCTCGAGCTCACCGCGGGCGCATTCGTGCTGATCGTCGCCGGGGCCGCGCTGGTGCACGGCGCGCTGCTCGCCCTGTGCGCCGCGGTCGGGCGTGGCATGGCGCTCGCCCGGGGCGAGCGCATCGCGCTGCTGTTCGTGGTTTCGCAGAAGACACTGCCGGTAGCAATCGGCGTGCTCACCGCGCTCAACGTGCCGATCGCCGGCGCCCTGGTGGTGTGCATCGTCTTCCACTTCCTGCAGCTGATGGTCGACGCGCTGATCGCGGCGCGCCTGCGCCGTCCGGCGCAAGCCTAGCTGCGGGGTCAGCCCAGGCGCGCGGGCAGTGCGTCGCGCAGCTTGCCGGCAATGCCGCGCAGCAGGGTCTCGGTGGTCTCCCAGTCGATGCAGGCGTCGGTGATCGACACGCCATAGCGCAGTTGCGCCGGGTCGGAGGTCAGCTTCTGGTTGCCGGCATGCAGGTGGCTCTCGAGCATCACGCCGATGATCGAGCGGTTGCCCTCGAGGATCTGGTTGGCGATGTTCTCGGCGACCAGCGGCTGCAGCTCGTGGTTCTTGTGCGAGTTGGCGTGGCTGCAGTCGACGATGATGTTCGGCCGCATGCCCGCCTTGGCCAGCGCCTGCTCGGTCAGGGCGATGCTGACCGAGTCGTAGTTGGGTTCGCGGCCGCCGCGCAGGATGATGTGACCGTAGCGGTTGCCCTTGGTCTCGACCACCGCCACCTGGCCCGACGGGCTGATGCCGAGGAAGCTGTGCGGCGCGGCGGCCGACTGCAGGGCGTTGATCGCCACCTCGAGGCTGCCGTCGGTGCCGTTCTTGAAACCGACCGGAGTCGACAACCCGCTCGACATCTCGCGGTGGGTCTGCGACTCGGTCGTGCGCGCCCCGATCGCCGCCCAGGCGAACAGGTCAGCGAGGTACTGCGGGCTGATCGGGTCGAGCGCCTCGGTCCCGGTCGGCAGACCGAGCTCGGCAAGCCAGACCAGCAGGTCGCGCGCCTGGGCCAGACCCTCCTCGATGGCGAACGAGTCGTCGAGCAGCGGGTCGTTGATGAAGCCCTTCCAGCCGACCGTGGTGCGCGGCTTCTCGAAGTAGACGCGCATGACGAGGTAGAGGCTGTCGCCGAGCTCGTCGTGCAACTGCTTGAGGCGGGTCGCGTACTCCTTCGCGGCGGCGACGTCGTGGATCGAACAGGGACCGGCGACCACCAGCAGGCGCGGGTCGCGGCGGTCGAGGATCGCCTTGATGGTGTCGCGGCCGGTCTCGACGGTGACGGCGGCCCGCTCGTTGGCCGGAATCCGTTCGTGCAGCGCCTCGGGAGACACCAGCACGCGGAAGCCGGCGATGTTGAGATCTTCGAGTTTGTGGGTGGTCATGTTCATGGCAGGGTTCGCGGCCATCACGGGACGCGTTTGCTGAGGCCGGTAAACGTCCGGCGGGGGCGTCGAGGGCATGGGCCGCCCGGCTCCGCTCGGGGGCGTCACGGCGGCGTGGGATCGGCGCCGGCCCGGGCCGGCACGTGCACACTCGAAGCATTATAACCCGTCATCATGGCGCGGTGTGACGTGCCGCGGCGTCGCGCGCCAGACGCGGTTGCGGGGCGCCCGCCGAAGCCGTAAGTTGAGTTCCGGGAAACCGTGCCAGAGGGGTCTGCGCACCACGATGCACGCCATCGTCGACGACACGACGCTCGCCCGACTCGCGCCGCGCAACCGGCTCGACCGGCTGATGCGCGAGTACGAGCGCAACTACGAGCGCCTGGGCTTCCTCGTGCCCGGACTGCGCGAGCTGCGCGGGCGCTGCGTCTCGCGCGCGCCGGCGGTCCCCGACCTGCACCTCGAGGTGCTCGACCAGTCCGCCTACACCACCACCCTGGTGCTGACCTACGCTCTGGAGATCGACGGCAGCCCGCAGGCCGAACCGGAGGTGCAGCTGCGCGTCTACCATGACGCGCGCCAGGCCGAGGTGCTGGCGGTGCGCGAGCCCGGGCCGGGCGGCGGGTCGGCGTGGTGCTCGCTGCGCCACTCGGCGATGTCGCGCAAGTGGCGCTTCAACCGTTTCCTCGGCAAGTGGTTGGCCTACTGCCTGCAGCAGGGGCACGGCGACTTCGTTCCCGAAGGCGCCTGATGCCGCCCTGCGCAGGGACTTCGCGATGAGGCTCTACGACTACGCGCCCGCGCCGAGCCCGCGCCGGGTGCGCATGTTCCTCGCCGAAAAGGGCCTGGAGATCGAGACCGTGCAGGTCGACCTGGCCGCCGGCGAGGAGTTCCGCGCACCGTTCGTGCATCTCAACCCGCGCTGCGTGGTTCCGCTGCTCGAACTCGACGACGGCACCTGCCTCGGCGAGGCGGCGGTGATCTGCCGCTACCTCGAGGCACTGCACCCCGAGCCACCGCTGCACGGCACCACCCCCGAGGCGCGCGCGCAGGTCGAGATGTGGGATCGCGCGATGGAGGAGGACGGCTTCCGCGCCGTCGCCGAGGCCGTGCGCAACACCAGCGAGGCCTTCGTCGATCGCGCGCTGACCGGCCCGGTCGCGTACGCGCAGATACCCGAGCTGGCCGAGCGCGGCATGCGCCGCACCCGGCAGTTCTTCGACGACCTCGACGCCCGTCTCGCTGCCTCTGCGTTCGTCGCCGGCCCGACCTTCAGCGTTGCCGACATCACCGCCTTCGTCTGCGTCGAGTTCGCGCGCTGGGCCAGGGTCAGGCCGCAACCGGACCACGCGCACCTGCTGCGCTGGCGTGACGCCCTGGCCGCGCGGCCCAGCGCCCGCGCCTGAGCCACGCCGTTCCGATACGCGAGTGGTCTGCCGTCTCACGGGGCTGCGGGGCATCGTGCGCGGTAGCCGGCGTTGTGCCGGGTCCTGCGCGGACGCTTGCTAGGCGATCCCCGCTTTTCGCAGGCTGGCGACCAGGCCGTCGAGGTCAGGATCCGCGCCGTCGATCGCGACCGCGGTCTCGTCCTCCGCGAGCGGTTCGGCGTGGGCCTTCTGTCGCGACAGGACCGCGAGGTCCGCTTCCGAAGGGTCGTACCCGGTCGCGGTGCGGGCGGCGACGCGCTCGGCGAGGAGATCGTCGTCGGCGCGCAGGTCGAGGATCGCGAAGGGCACTTGCAGTTCGGCCGCGAGTTGAGCGAAGGAATGGCGCCGCCCGCGCTCGAGGAAGGTGGCATCGACG
>JBFIFF010000110.1:0-6558 GCA_041602955.1 Gammaproteobacteria bacterium
GCGCCGAGCAGCAGCGCGAGCAGCCAGGCGCGGCGTGATGGGGTGCGATTTGTGTCGTTCATGATTCCTCCACGTCGTCGGTGTCGTATTGCCCGGAGACCCGCCTCCGGATATGTGACCAGGACATGCCGACCGCGAGCACGCAGGCGAAGACGAACAGCACCACCCAGGTCACCGCCTCGACGCTGTCGAGCGGCAGGATGCCGAAATCGGCGATCAGCCAGATCAGCACGCCGAAGAACGCGACGGCGAGCAGGACGCCGAAGAAGCCGAGCGAGCGGGCCGTCGCGCGCATGAACATGGTATAGCCGATCAGCAGCAGGAGGCCGACGATCGCCTTGACCGGATCGAACTCGGGCAGCGGCATGATCGCCCAGTGGACGTAGGACCACTCCGACGGATTGTAGGTGGCGAAGACCAGCAGCAGCGCCGCGACGAAGCGGATCGCGACGCTGCCGGCATCGAATTCCTGGCGTTTGGTTGGCATCGGCTCGGGGGTTCGGGACGGGGGAAGTGGACCGGAGTATAGCGAGGCGACGGATGCGTGGAACGGCTCTAAGAATCCGTTATGGGGGGCATAATCCTTGCAACTAGGCGGCCGAATTCGCTAGAATTCCAGCTCTTTGCCGGGCCGGCTCGCGGCCCGCAACCCGGCGCCGGTCCCGGCGCCCAAGCTAGAGGACGCTCGACATGAAGGTATCGGTACTCGGCGCGGCCGGCGGCATCGGCCAGCCCCTCTCCCTGCTGTTGAAGAACCAGCTGCCCGCGGGCTCGCACCTGGCCCTGTACGACGTCGCCCCGGTGGTGCCAGGCGTCGCCGTCGACCTGAGCCACATCCCGACCCCGGTGAAGGTGACCGGCCACGCCGCCGACGACCTCGAGGCGGCGGTCGCCGACGCCGACATCATCGTGATCCCGGCCGGTGTGCCACGCAAGCCGGGCATGACGCGCGACGACCTGTTCAACGTCAACGCCGGGATCGTGCAGAAGCTGGTCGAGACCGGCGCCAAGGCCGCCCCGAACGCCTGCTACGCGATCATCACCAACCCGGTCAACTCGACCGTGCCGATCGCCGCCGAGACGCTGAAGAAGGCCGGCGTCTACGATCCGCGCCGCGTGTTCGGCGTCACCATGCTCGACATCATCCGTTCCAACACCTTCGTCGGCGAACTCAAGGGCATCAACCCCGACGACGTCGACGTCACCGTGATCGGCGGTCACTCGGGCAACACCATCCTGCCGCTGCTCTCGCAGCAGCACGTGCAGTTCACCGACGCCGAGCTCGACATGCTGGTGCCGAAGATCCAGAACGCCGGCACCGAGGTGGTCGAGGCCAAGGCCGGTGGCGGCTCGGCGACCCTGTCGATGGCCGACGCCGGGGCGCGCTTCACGCTGGCGCTGGCGCGCGGCCTGTCCGGCGACATGAACGTCGAGTGCTGCTACGTCGCCGTCGAGGGCGGCCCGGCCGACTATTTCGCCCAACCGGTGCGCCTCGGCCCGAACGGCGTCGAGGAGATCCTGCCGACCGGTCCTCTGAGCGACCGCGAGGTGGCGCTGCGCGACGCCATGCTCGACGAGCTCAAGGGCAACATCGCCAAGGGCATCGCCTTCGTCAACGGCTGATGCCGGTCGCCCGGCGACCCGGGGCCCGGGCACCGCGAGGTGCCCGGGCCCTTTTCGTTTCCCGGAGGCCGGCGTGGCGCGCAGGCAGCCGGTAACCCGTGCCATCCACGCGCTGCGCGCGGCAGGCGTCGCGTTCACCGAGCACCCTTACGCCTACGTCCACGGCGGCGGCACGGCACGCTTCGCCACGCAGACCGGCATCGACGAGCATGCCGTGATCAAGACCCTGGTGATGGCCGACGAGAGGGGCAACGGCCTGCTGGTGCTGATGCACGGCGACCGGGAGGTCTCGACCAGGGCGCTGGCGCGCGCGCTCGGCGTCAAGTCGGTGGCCCCGGTCGACGCGGCCACCGCACACCGCCTGACCGGCTACGAGATTGGCGGCATCAGCCCGTTCGGCACGCGCCGTCCGCTTCCCGTCTGCATGGAGGCGACGATCGCCACGCTGCCGCGCCTGTACGTCAACGGCGGGCGGCGCGGGCTGCTGGTCGGGCTCGAACCCGCCGCGCTGGAGCTTATCCTGGCACCGACGCCGGTCGACGCGGCGCGCTAGGCACTCAGGCCCCCGTGACCGGGTCGCGGCACGCCTGGGCCTCGCCGACCAGCCCGCGTCCCTCGAGCGCCTCGGCGAGCTCGGCGCGCTGCTCCGGCACCAGCCGGGCCAGCGCCGCGCGGTGTTCGACCCAGTGGCCGCCGAGGGCGGCGAAGTAGAGCAGGCGCTGCGCCAGGATCGCGTCGTCCGGCGCGAGCAGGCGCGCGCGGGCGCACTGCTCGAGCGCCTCCTCGAAGCGCCCGCTGTCGCCGAGCACCAGCGCCAGCGCCCCGAGCCACTCCACGTTGCCCGGCTGCTGCTCCAGCAGACGGCGGTAGCCACGCTCCGCCTCGACGTAACGGCCCTGGCCGTGCAGGGTGTTGGCGAGGTTGGCACCGGCCAGGTGGTAGCCGGGGTCGACCGCGAGCGCCGCTTCGTAGCTGGCGATGGCGCGCTGCGCATCACCGCTGGCGAGCCTCGCGTTGCCGAGGTCGTTGTGCGCCTCGACCAGCCGCGGGTCGAGACGCAACGCTTCCTCGAAGGCGTCGATGGCACCGGCGAGGTCGGCGTTGCCCTGGCGTGCCCGGCCCAGGCTCAGGTGGTAGTGGGCGATCTCCGGTCGCAGGGCGACGGCGCGGTCGATCGACGACAGCGCCCCCTCGACGTCGCCCGCCTGCAGTCGCGCGAGGCCGAGCAGGTTGTGGGCATCGGCATGATCGGGTTCGATCCCGAGCGCCGTCGCATAGCAGCGCCCCGCCGCGACCGTGTCGCCGGCTCGGTGATGCTCGAGTCCCTGCTCGACCAGCGCCTGCGCCGGGCCGGTGTCGTCCTGCTCGCTCATGTTCGCTCCTGGGGGGGGTTGGAAAAGTCGCCATCTCAGTCGCGGCGCAGGCTGTCGCTGACCGCGATCGGTGTCGGGTACCTGCGCACGACGTAGATCGACGACAGTGCGAAGCTCAGCAGCACCGCGAGCTGGATCAGGTAGTTCGCGCGCTCGCCGATCACGCCGGACGCCGCCGCGGCCACCGCGATCAGCAGCGAGAACTCGCTGATCTGCGCCAGGCGCACGCCGACCTCGCGCGAGCGCCGCTCGGTCTCTCCGGTACGCACCAGCAGCACGCGGAACACGCCCGGCTTGACCGCCAGGGTGAGCAGCGCGAGCAGCAGTGCCGGCCAGAACACCGTGCCGATCGCCGGCAGTTCGAAACCGGCACCGAGCGAGAAGAAGAACATCACCAGGAAGAAATCGCGCAGCGGGCGCAGGCTGTCGGCGATGAACAGCGCGATCGGGCTGGTCGCCATCGCGACGCCGGCGATGAACGCGCCGATCTCGTGCGACAGGCCGAACAGCCCGGCCAGTTCGGCAAACCCGAGGCACCAGCCGATGGCGAGCAGGAAGACGTACTCCTGGATGGTGTCGAAACGGGCGATCAGCGGGAACAGCACGTAGCGGTCCCCGTAGAAGGCCACCGCGGCGAGCAGGGGCAGGCCGAGACCGGCCATCAGCAATTCGCCGATCGGCAGGCTGCCGCCCTGCACCAGCATCAGGATCAGGATCGCGATCAGGTCCTGCAGCAGCAGGATGGAGATGATGATCTCGCCGATGTGCTGGTGGTGCAGCATGGTGGTCGGCAGCAGCTTCAGGCCGATGATGGTGGACGAGAACATCATCGCCGCACCGACCACCAGCGCCTCGATGACGGTGAAGCCGAAGACGAGGGCGACGCCGATGCCGACCCCCCCGAACAGCGTCGAGCTGACCAGCGTCACCAGGCTCGCCTTGCCGAACATGTGCAGCAGGTCCTGCGGCTTGAGGTTCAGCCCGAGCAGGAAGAGCAGGAAGATGATGCCGATCTGGGCGATGTCCTGGACCGTGTCGGTCTCGGCGATCAGACCGAGCCCCCACGGCCCGGCGACCACGCCGAGCAGGATGTAGGCGAGCGGCAGGGCCTGGCGCGCGAACATCGCCACGGTGGCGAACAGCGCCGCCCCGGTGAAGATCAGGAAGGTGGCGAAGAAGAGCGAGTTGTCACCCATCAATCCGCTCCGGCACGCCGGGCTGCTACGCTTGCCCCCGGGCCCCGCTCCGGCTCGTGGCGGAACCTTGCTGCGGATGAGGGATCGAACGGCAGGCGCATGAAGGAAGCACTCGAAGAGGTTACGCGACGCGCCGGGGAGATCGTCCTCGGCAAGCGGCAGACGATCCGGCTGGCGCTGGCCTGCCTGATCGCCCGCGGCCACCTGCTGATCGAGGACCTGCCCGGCGTGGGCAAGACCACGCTGGCCCACGTCCTGGCGCAGCTGCTGGGGCTGCGCTTCAACCGCATCCAGTTTACCAGCGATCTCTTGCCGGCCGACATCCTCGGCGTCGCGGTCTACGAGCGCAGCACGGGTGAATTCCGCTTCCATCCGGGTCCGGTGTTCGCCCAGGTGGTGCTCGCCGACGAGATCAACCGCGCCACGCCCAAGGCGCAGAGCGCGTTGCTCGAGGCGATGGAGGAGCGCCAGGTGACCGTCGAGGGCGAGACCCGCCCGCTGCCGCAGCCGTTCTTCGTCATCGCCACGCAGAACCCGCTGCAGCAGGTCGGCACCTTCCCGCTCCCCGAGTCGCAGCTCGACCGCTTCCTGATGCGCCTGGAGATGGGCTACCCCGACGCCAATGCCGAGCGTGAGCTGCTGCGCGGCGCCGACCGCCGAGACCTTCTCCAGCGCCTCGAGCCGGCGCTCGAACCGGCCGCGTTGCAGGCGATGCAGCGGGCCGTGCCGCGCGTGCACGTCTCCGAAGCGCTGCTCGACTACGTCCAGGCGCTGCTCGACAAGACCCGGCGCGGTATCGCCTTCCGCGGCGGGCTGTCGCCGCGCGCCGGTCTCGCGCTGCTGCGCGGCGCCCAGGCGTGGGCCGTGATCGAGGGGCGCGACCACGTCCTGCCCGAGGACATCCAGACCGTGCTCCCGGCGGTGGTCGGCCACCGCCTGCATCCGGCCGACGACACCCGCGGCACCGCCCCGGCCGAACTCGCCGAGACCCTGCTGCAGGCCGTCGCGATCCCCTGAGGCCCCGCGCATGCGCCTGACCGAGCGCCTGGTACGCACCCTGGGGCTGGAACGCTTCCTGGTCGGCGACGGTCCGCAGCCCGGGCCGGTGGTGCTGCACCGGCGCCGGGTCTACATCCTGCCGTCGCGCACCGGCCTCGGCTTCGCGCTGCTGCTCGCGCTGCTGCTGCTCGGCTCGACCAACTACGGCAACAGCCTCGGCTTCATGCTCACCTTCCTGCTGTTCGGCATGGCCTGGGCGACGATGCACCACACCTACCGCAACCTGGTGCGGCTGCGCATCCAGGCCGGCCCGGCGAAGCCGGTGTTCGCCGGCACGCCGGCGCGCTTCCTGGTCGAGCTCGACGACGCCGGTGCCGACCCGGCGCCGCGCCGCGCCCTGCGCGTGAAGCTGCCCGACGGCGCGCCGGTCACCGTCGACGTCACCGGGCGCGACCGGGCGATCCTGACCCGGCCGACCACGCGCCGCGGCTGGCTGGACCTCGGCCGCTTCACCATCGACAGCGTCTACCCGCTCGGCCTGTTCCGCGCCTGGGCCCACGTCGACCTCGGCCAGCGCTGCCTGGTCTTCCCGCGCCCGGCACCCCCCGGTGGACCGCCGCCGTCCGGCGCCGCGCAGGCCGACCGCGCCGGGGCGGCGGGTCGCGACGGCGACGACTTCGCCGGCTTCCGCGGTTACCAGCCCGGCGACGCCCCGCGCCACGTCTACTGGAAGGGGGTCGCGCGGGCTTACGGCCTGCTGACCAAGCAGTTCGGCGGTGACGAGAGCGAGCAGCTGTGGCTGGACCTCGACGCGACCCCCGGGGGCGATGTCGAAGCACGCCTGAGTCGCCTGTGCCGCTGGGCGCTCGACGCCGAGGCCGCCGGCATCGCCTTCGGCCTGCGCCTGCCGGGGCTCCGGATCGACCCGGGCCACGGTGACGCCCACCTGGAGCGCGTCCTGACCGAGCTGGCGCTGTTCCGCGACGGAGGCGCCACGGCGTGAGGACCGCCGCGCTCTACCCACGGCTGTTCGCCGGCATGCTGCTGGTCGCCGCCCCGCTGGCGCTGCACCAACCGCCGTGGCTGAGCCTCGGCTGGCTGCTGATCGCACTGTTGCCGTGGTGGAGATTGAGTCGCGGCCGGCCGCTGCCCGGGCCGTGGCTGCGCGTGCCGCTGGCGCTGGTCGGCTTCGCCGCGGTGCTGATCACCTACGGCGGCGTGCACGGCCGCGACCCCGGCGTCGCCCTGCTGACCACCATGATCGCGCTCAAGCTGCTCGAGCTGCGCGGCCTGCGCGACCTCTATGTCGCGGTGTTCCTCGGCTACTTCCTGGTCATGGCCAACCTGCTCTACTCGCAGGAGCTGCC
>JBFIFF010000111.1:0-6532 GCA_041602955.1 Gammaproteobacteria bacterium
CGGAGGTCAGCGCGAGTGACGTCGACCGCGTCATCGACGCGGCGCGCGCGGTGGCGATCCCGGCGGACCAGAAGATCCTCCACATCCTTCCGCAGGAATTCATCATCGACAACCAGGAAGGAATCCGTGAGCCGGTGGGCATGTCGGGCGTGCGCCTCGAGGCCAAGGTGCACATGGTCACCGGCGCGGTCAGCGCGGCGCAGAACATCATCAAGTGCGTGCGCCGCTGCGGCCTGGAGGTCGACGACGTCATCCTCGAGCAGCTGGCTTCGAGCCAGTCCGTGCTCAGCGAGGACGAGAAGGAACTGGGCGTCTGCCTGGTCGACATCGGCGGCGGCACCACCGACATCGCGGTGTTCACCGGCGGCGCGATCCGCCATACCGCGGTGATCCCGATCGCCGGCGACCAGGTGACCAACGACATCGCGGTGGCGCTGCGCACCCCGAGCCAGCATGCCGAGGAGCTGAAGATCCACCACGGCTGCGCGCTGGCCCAGCTCGCCCACCCCGACGAGACGGTGCAGGTGCCCAGCGTCGGCGATCGCCCGGCCAGACGCATGTCGCGCCACACGCTCGCCGAGGTGATCGGGCCGCGCTACGAGGAGCTGATCGGCCTGATCCAGGCCGAGCTGCGGCGCAGCGGCTTCGAGGACCTGTGCGCGGCCGGGGTGGTCATGACCGGCGGCAGCAGCAAGGTCGAGGGCGTGATCGAGCTCGCCGAGGAGATCTTCCACCTGCCGGTCCGGCTCGGGGTCCCGAAAGGGGTCACCGGGTTGACCGAGGTGGTGTGCAACCCGACCAACGCGACCGGGGTTGGGTTGCTGCTGTTCGGACACCAGCAGATGCGCGAGGCGGGCGAGGAGAGCGCGCCGCGGCGTGGCCTCGGCAGCATCCTCGAGCGGATGCGCAGCTGGTTCCAGGGGAATTTCTGAAGTGGCCGGCGCGGTCACGGATTCGACGGGTGGCGCGCTCGTGCGCGCGTGTGGCAACTGGCAGGCAGACAGGCGAACCGGGCGGTGAGCCGGATGGAGGAATAGGTATGTTCGAACTGATGGAAACCTACCCGCAGAGCGCGGTGATCAAGGTCGTCGGCGTGGGTGGTGGCGGCGGCAACGCGGTCAACCACATGGTCAAGGCGGACATCGAGGGCGTCGAGTTCATCTGCGCCAACACCGATGCCCAGGCGCTGAAGAACATGCATGCCTGCAGCGTGCTGCAGCTCGGCGGCAACATCACCAAGGGGCTGGGTGCCGGGGCCAACCCGGACCTCGGGCGCCAGGCGGCGCTCGAGGACCGCGACCGCATCCAGGAGGCGCTGGCCGGCGCCGACATGGTGTTCATCACCGCCGGGATGGGCGGCGGCACCGGGACCGGGGCGGCGCCGGTGATCGCCCAGGTCGCGCGCGAGCTCGGCATCCTCGCCGTGGCCGTGGTGACCAAGCCCTTCGCCTTCGAGGGCAACCGGCGCATGAAGGTGGCCGAGCAGGGCATCCGCGAGCTCTCCGAGCACGTCGACTCCCTGATCACCATCCCGAATGCGCGTCTGCAGGAGGTGCTGGGTCCGCAGATGACCCTGCTCAACGCCTTCAGCGAGGCGAACAACGTGCTGCAGGGCGCGGTGCAGGGCATCGCCGAACTGATCACCCGGCCGGGACTGATCAACGTCGACTTCGCCGACGTGCGCACGGTGATGTCGGAGATGGGCATGGCGATGATGGGCTCTGGCACGGCGAGCGGCGAGGGGCGCGCGCGCGAGGCGGCGGAGGCGGCGATCAACAGCCCGTTGCTGGACAACATCGACCTGGCCGGGGCGCGCGGCATCCTGGTCAACATCACGGCCGGTCCGGACATGGCGATCGGCGAGTTCGAGGAGGTCGGCAACACGGTCAAGGAGTTCGCCTCCGACGATGCCACCGTGGTGGTCGGGACCGTCATCGACATGGAGATGGAGGCGGAGCTGCGTGTCACCGTGGTCGCCACCGGACTGGGTGCGGGCAGGGCCGCGCAGCAGCATCCGCCCAAGGTGGAGATCGTGCGCAAGCCCGACTCCGGGGAGCCTGACTGGGCGCGCTACGAAAAGCCGCCGACGCAGCGCAACCGTCCGCTGCCGAAGCTCAGCCAGGAGGGCAACGCGGCCCCGGAGATGGACTACGAGTACCTCGATATCCCGGCGTTCCTGCGCAAGCAGGCCGACTGACCGGAGCGGGGTGCGTGATTTACGTAAGTTCTTGGGAGGCAGCGTGATTCTGTGCTAGCATGCCGCGAATTGCGCGACCAGCGTGGTCGTGCGGGTTGCGCTATTCGGGGACATGATCAAGCAACGGACACTCAAGAACGCCATCCGGGCGACCGGGGTCGGGCTGCACACGGGTGAGAAGGTCTACCTGACCCTGCGCCCGGCCGCGCCCGACACGGGTATCGTGTTTCGCCGCGTCGACCTCGACCCGGCGGTGGAGATCCGCGCCGACCCCCACAACGTCGGCGAGACGGAACTGTCGACGACCCTGGTCGCGGGCAGCGTCCGGGTGTCGACCGTCGAGCACCTTCTGTCGGCGATGGCCGGGCTCGGCATCGACAACGCCTACGTCGACGTCAGCGCGCCCGAGGTCCCGATCATGGACGGCAGCGCGGGGCCCTTCGTGTTCCTGCTGCAGTCGGCGGGCATCGAGGAGCAGGGTGCGGCCAAGCAGTTCATCCGCATTCGCAAGCCGGTCCAGGTCGAGGACGGCGACAAGTGGGCCCGCTTCGAGCCGTTCGAGGGCTTCAAGGTGTCGTTCTCGATCGATTTCGACCACCCGGTCTTCAAGGAGCGGACCCAGCTCGCGACCATGGATTTCTCGACCACCTCCTTCGTCAAGGAGGTGAGCCGGGCGCGCACGTTCGGTTTCATGCGCGACGTCGAACTGCTTCGCCAGAATCAGCTGGCGCTCGGCGGCAGCCTCGACAACGCGGTGGTGGTCGACGAGTACCGCGTGCTCAACGAGGACGGCCTGCGCTACGAGGACGAGTTCGTCAAGCACAAGATCCTCGATGCCATCGGCGACCTCTACCTGCTCGGCAGGAGCCTGATCGGGGCCTTCCGCGGCCACAAGTCGGGACACACCCTGAACAACCGCTTGCTGCGCGTCCTGGTGGCTGACGCCGAGGCCTGGGAGCTGGTGACCTACGACGATCCCGAGAGCCTGCCGATCTCCTACAGCCGACCGGCCTACGCCGGCGGCTGACGGCGGGCGAGACTGCGGGCGAGCCGGCGCAAGGCTTCGGCCAGTTTTCCGGACCCCACGGTGGTTGCGACGCTGCTTACGGCGCGCACCGCGGCGGGGCCGGCAGAGGCCGGTGGCACCGTTGGTGCGACGGGTGCGACCTGCGCACCGGGGGGCTGGACGCGCACCCGGCAGTGACGGCAGACCAGTCCACCGGCCGCCAGGCGCTGGAGCAGGGTCGGGGCAAGGAAGCGCAGCCGGGTCGACCAGCCCGGCGAGTCGACGTAGAGGACCAACGCCTCACCGTCGACCAGCGCGCCGCGCAGATGGGCGGCCGCTTCGCGGGGCAGGCACTCGCGGACCAGGTCGCCGGTGTGTGCGTGCCGATCGGCCGACTCCGTGAGGTCGCGCAGGCGCTGGCGCAGGAGAGAACGGACGGGGGTCGGTCGGGAGGCCATGGGGAGCCCGGACGGCGAGGTGACTACGGCATCCTAGCGAGCCGGGATAACGACGACAAGCGAAACCCATGCATATCATCCTGCTGAGCAAGACCGGGACCGCGGCCCGTCTCCTCTCCTTCGGACGCCGGTGGGCGCTGGCGGCGGGCGTACTGCTCGGTGCGCTGCTCTCCGCCGGGCTGTTCCACGCCGGCTACCTCTACGGCCACCAGGCCGCCCAGCCCGAGCTGGCGTCGGTTTCGGCACGCACCCGCGCCGTCGAGGCCCAGCGCGCGGAGCAACTGGCCACGGCACGGCGCGAGAACGATCATCACCTCAACGCCCTGGCGCTGCGTCTCGGCGAACTGCAGGCCCACGTCATCCGCCTCGACGCTCTCGGCGAGCGTCTCGCGACCATGGCGGAGCTCAATCCCGAGGAGTTCGATTTCAGCAACCCGCCTGCCCGTGGCGGCCCCACGCATGAAACCTCCGCGTCGCACGCCGCCACGGCCGAAGTCGACATCGAAGGGGCGCTGGACGAACTGCTCGATCGGCTGGGCGATCGCGAGCACAAGCTGACCCTGCTCGAGGAGTTCATGCTCAACCGCAGCCTGGCCACGCGCGTCGAGCCGAGCGGGCGGCCGGTCCGCGAAGGCTGGCTGTCGTCGGGCTACGGCCGGCGCGCCGACCCGTTCACCGGCAAGGGTGACATGCACGAGGGGGTCGACTTCGCCGGCCGTCCGGGCAGCGACATCATCGCGATTGCCGCCGGGATCGTCACCTGGTCGGGCACGCGCAACGGTTTTGGCCATACAGTCGAGATCGATCACGGCAACGGCTACATGACCCGCTATGCCCACAACAAGAAGAACCTGGTCGCCGCCGGCGACATGGTCGAGAAGGGGCAGACGATCGCCCTGATGGGCAGCAGTGGACGCGCCACCGGCACCCACGTGCACCTCGAGGTCCTGCGCGACGGCAAGCCCGTCAATCCGATGCGCTTCGTCCGGGCAGGGCGTTGAATTCGGCGGAGGTCTCGGCCACACTCCCGCCCCTGGTCGCGAGGTCGTCCGACCCACGCGACACCCCTTCCTTTCCTGAATCGAAAGCATGATTGGCAAAGTCTTCAGCAAGGTCTTCGGCAGCCGTAACGAGCGTCTGCTGCGCAGGCTGGGCAAGCTGGTAGCCCAGATCAACGCCCTCGAGGAGGAACTGGTCCCGCTCAGCGACGACGCCCTGCGCGGCAAGACCGACGAGTTCCGCGCACGCCTCGCCGACGGCGCGGCCCTCGACGACCTCCTGCCCGAGGCCTTCGCGGTGGTGCGCGAGGCGGGCCGCAGGGTGCTCGAGATGCGCCATTTCGACGTGCAGCTGATCGGTGGCATGGTGCTTCACCAGGGGCGCATCGCCGAAATGCGCACCGGTGAGGGCAAGACCCTGGTCGCGACGCTGCCGGTCTACCTCAACGCGCTGACCGGTCGCGGCGTGCACGTGGTCACCGTCAACGACTATCTGGCGCGCCGCGACGCGGCATGGATGGGCCGCCTCTACGAGTTCCTCGGCATGCGCGTGGGCGTCGTCGTCCCCGGCCAGGACGCCGAGACCAAGCGCGCCGCCTACGCCGCCGACATCACCTACGGCACCAACAACGAGTTCGGCTTCGACTACCTGCGCGACAACATGGCCTTCACCCAGGCCGACAAGATGCAGCGGCCGCTGTCCTTCGCCATCGTCGACGAGGTCGACTCGATCCTGATCGACGAGGCGCGCACGCCACTGATCATCTCCGGCCCGGCCGAGGACAACGCCGACCTCTACCAGCGGATCAACGCCCTGATCCCCAAGCTGGCGAAGGTCGCTGGCGAGGAGGGTCCGGGCGACTACACGGTCGACGAGAAGAGCAAGCAGATCTACCTGACCGAGGACGGGCACCTGCGGGTCGAGGAGCTGCTCACCGGCGCCGGCCTGCTGCCGGAGGGCGAGAGCCTCTACGACGCGGCCAACATCCAGCTGATGCACTTCGTCAACGCCTCGATCCGTGCGCATGCGCTGTTCCAGCGCGACGTCGAGTACATCGTGCAGAACGGCCAGGTGGTGATCGTCGATGAGTTCACCGGGCGCACCCTGCCCGGGCGGCGCTGGTCGGGCGGCCTCCACCAGGCGGTGGAGGCGAAGGAGGGGGTGGCGATCCAGAACGAGAACCAGACGCTGGCCTCGATCACCTTCCAGAACTACTTCCGCCTCTACGACAAGCTGGCCGGCATGACCGGTACCGCCGACACCGAGGCCTACGAGTTCCAGACGATCTACGGCCTCGAGGTGGTGGTCATCCCGACGCACATGCCGATGATCCGCGCCGACCACGGCGACCTGGTCTACCTGACCCAGGTGGAGAAGTTCCAGGCCATCGTCGACGACATCCGTGACTGCCACGAGCGCGGCCAGCCGGTGCTGGTCGGCACCGTGGCCATCGAGACCTCGGAGTACCTGGCCAAGCAGCTCAAGAAGCAGGGCATCCCGCACGAGGTGCTCAACGCCAAGCAGCACGAGCGCGAGGCGCAGATCGTCGCCCAGGCCGGGCGGCCGGGGGCGGTGACCATTGCCACCAACATGGCCGGCCGCGGCACCGACATCGTGCTCGGCGGCAACCTCGAGGCGGAACTCGCCGAGCTCGGCACCGAGGCAGACGATGCGGCGCGCGCCGCGGTGCGCGAGACCTGGAAGACACGTCACGAAGAGGTGCTCGCCGCGGGGGGGCTGCACGTCATCGGCACCGAGCGCCACGAGTCGCGGCGCATCGACAACCAGCTGCGCGGCCGCTCTGGGCGCCAGGGCGATCCGGGTTCGACACGCTTCTACCTCTCGCTCGAAGACAACCTGATGCGCATCTTC
>JBFIFF010000112.1:0-6523 GCA_041602955.1 Gammaproteobacteria bacterium
CAGCAGCCACGCCGGCCACCCCTGCAGCAGCGGGAACAGCAGGCAGAACCCGCCCGACACGGCCAGGGCGGTGAACGCGACCCGCGCGCTGCCGACCCGCCGACTCAGTTCGCCCCCGGCGATGCAACCCACGGCCCCGGCGCCGATCACCGCGAAACTGGCCAGCGAGACCGTGCGCGGATCGGCCGTCTCTGCGCCGAGTGCCAGCGCCGCGAGCAGTGGCACCACGGTCCAGAAGGCGTAGAGTTCCCACATGTGACCGAAATAGCCGCAGGCCGCGGCCCGGTATTCGGGCACGCGGAACGCGGCGAACACGTGCCCGAGGCGCACGTCCTGGTGACGAGGCAGATGCGGGCCCTCACCGGTGACATAGACCAGGACGGCGGCGAGCAGTGCGAGCAGCGACGAGCAGGCGACGACCGCCTGCCAGGGCCAGCCGCCACCGAGCACGCGCACCAGGTGCGGCAGCGCCGTACCCAGGGTCAGCATGCCGACCAGCCAGCCGAGCACCTGGCCGGCGCGTTGCGGCGCCCAGCTGACGACCAGCTTCATGCCTACCGGGTAGATCCCGGCGAGCGCCAGCCCGGTGGCGAAGCGCAGTGCCAGGGCCGGGCCGAGGGCGCCGTCGACCAGGGTGAAGGCCGCATTGGCCAGCGCGCCGCACACGGCGGCGGCGGCGAACAGACGGCTCGCGGCGAAGCGGTCGGCGAAACCGGTCAGCGCGATGGCCAGCGTGCCGACGATGAACCCCGCCTGAACTGCCGAGGTGAGCACGCCGAGCCCGGCCGGCCCGAGCCCCCACGCCAACGCCAGGTCATCGCCGACGCCGTTGACGCTGAACCAGAGCGAGGTGCCCATGAACTGGGCGATGACCAGCAGCGGCAGCGCGCGCCGCGCCGCCCCGGGGGGCGTGCCGGGGCCGTTCAAGCGATGGGTTCCGGCGCCGGTGCCTAGTCGATGTCGACGCTGAGCCCGATCGCCTCGATGCCCGCCTGGGCGCACGCCTCGTCGTCCTCGGACGCCGCGCCCGAGATGCCCACCGCGCCGATCACCGTGCCGGAGGCGTCGCGGATCAGCAGACCGCCCGGGAGCGCGACCACGCTGCCGTTGGACATGGCGTTGAGGGCGATGATGAAGCCCTCCTGGCGGGTTTCCTGCTCGTAGCGGGTGGCGAGGTCGCGCGAGTGGACGCCCATCGCCAGCGCGCCCCACGCCTTGGCCTGGCAGACCTTGGCACGCATGAAGGTCTGGCCGTCCTCGCGCGCCAGCGCCTTGAGGTGGCCGCCCGAATCGAGCACCGCCACGGCGAGCGGCTTGAGCTTCATCTCGCGGGCCTTGGCCAGCGCTGCGGCGATGATGCGGTTGGCCTGGTCGAGGGTGATGTCGGGCATCGTGGTTCTCCGGGTTGCTGGACGTGGGCTGGACGCCTACTCTAGCGCATCACGCGCGTCCCGCCCGGCGACGAGACGGTCGCGATGCGCTTCGATCGCGCCGCCGAAACCGCTTCCGGCGCCGACGACGAGGACCCCGACATGCCCCCGCTCACCGAAGGCCAGCGCATCCCCGAGGTCACCTTCCGCGTGCGCCGCGACGGCGACTGGGCCGACCTGACCAGCCGTGAGCTGTTCGCCGACCGCAGCGTGGTGCTGTTCGCCCTGCCCGGGGCCTTCACGCCCACCTGCTCGGACAAGCACCTGTCGCGGTTCAACCAGCTCGCTCCGGCGATCAGGGTGCACGGGGTGGACGAGGTGATCTGCCTGTCGGTCAACGACGCCTGCGTCATGGACGCCTGGCGCGAAACCCAGGGCGTCACCGAGGTGCGCTTGATCCCCGACGGCAACGGCGAGTTCACACGCGGCATGGGCATGCTCGTCGACCGGCGCGCCAACGGTTTCGGCGAGCGCTCGCGCCGCTACGCCATGCTGGTCCGCGACGGCGTCATCGAGAAGCTGCTGCTCGAGGAGCTGCGCCCCGACGGCACCGAGACCTACGGCGTCTCCGATGCCGACTCCATGCTCGCGCACCTCGCCAGCCTGTCGCCGCGCGCCAAACCCCCGACCTGAACCCCGCGGCCCGCGCGCCGCCCACCTGAACCGCATGGATCACTTCACCGCCTCCGATGGCACGCCCATCCATTACGTTCGCACCGGCGACGGCACACCGCTCGTGTTCCTGCACGGCTGGACCTCGAACCACCGCGAGTGGCTGCCGTTCGCCGAGGCGCTCGCCGACCGCCACACCTGCGTCTGCTGGGACGCGCGTGGTCACGGCGGTCACGCCTACCCCGCGGGCCGGCCGAACAGCGTGCAGCGCATGGCGCGCGACCTGCGCGAGTTGCTCGCCCACCTCGACCTCGGCCCGGCCGCGCTGCTCGGTCACTCGATGGGCGCCCTGACCGTGTGGGAATACGTACGCGAGCACGGCTGCGACGGCATCGACCGGCTGGTGCTGGTCGACCAGTCGCCGAAGCTGCTGACCGACGACGACTGGCGCCATGGCATCTACGGCGACTTCGACGCCGATCGCAGCGACGGCTTCATGGCACGCCTCGAGGACGACTTCAGCGAGGCGGTGCTGGCCCTGATCGGCGAGGGCAACAACCCTCGCGCGCGCGCCGCGCATGCCCGCGACGACCCGGCCCTGGGCCGCGTGCGCGACTACCTGCAACGCCTCGAACCCGGCCCGCTGGTCGAGGTGTGGCGCAGCCTGACCCGGGCCGACTACCGCGACGTGCTGCCGGCGATCGACGTCCCGACCCTGCTGGTGCACGGCGACGCGAGCCACTTCTACAGCGTGGAACTCGCCGAGTACGTGCGCGGCGCGATCCCCGATGCGACGCTGCACGTCTACGAGGGCACCGACCACTCGCCCCACCTCTGGCAGCGCGAGCGCTTCCTCGCTGACCTGCGCACGTTTTGCGACTGACACCCACCGCGCAGGGGCAGGCCCGCCCACACACCGGGCGCTTCCCTAACCGGCCCCGACCGGTCGCGGCGTGACCCGACGCCGGGCCCGGTCCTCGGCCGCCGGTCAGTGCGCCCGGCCCGAAGTGGTGAGTGCGACGGGGGCATCCCATCCGCAGCCCGTCGCGCTTGCCCTCGATGGCGCGTGGGGGATAATGCACGGGATGAGCGGCACCTCAGCATCCGCACCGCGCCTCCGTCCCGCCCGCACGTCGTGGGCCCGTCGACTCGGGATCCTCGGCGTGGCCGTATGGCTGGTGCTCGGCGCGAGCCTCGTCGCCGCCCAGGCCAGCGATCCCAACCGGGCGGTCGCCATCGCCAAGAAGCTCGAGCTGCTGCAGCGCTACCTGGACTCGGGCGGGGCGCAGAAGATCGCCGCCAGCGACAACGCCACGGCCCTCGAACTGCTCGAGCGCGCCAGGGAACGCGCCGGACTGGCGTTCGCTTCCTACAACCGTGGCGACATGGCCATCGCCGAGGAGCGCCTGAGCGAGGCGTTCCGCGCCTACAGCGAAGCCACCGACGTGCTGCGCTCCCAGGGCGCTCCAGAAAGCGAGCTGCGCCAGCAGAACGCCGGGCTGCGCGAGGAGATCGATTCCTACCTGCGCGCCTTCGACGAGGCGCTGCTGGCCAAGGGGCCGGCGGCTGCGGGGCTGCTCAACCGCGGACGCTTGAACGAGTTGCTCGACCAGAGCACCTACCTCGAGGAGAACGGCGACGCGCTGGCCGCGCACAACCGCCTCAAGGAGGCCTACGGCATGGCCGTCTCCGCCCTGACCCAGGCGCGCGACAACGAGACCGTGGTCTACAGCCTCAACTTCCGCACCCCGGCCGACGAATACGACTACGAGCAGAACCGCCACCGCAGCTACGTGATGCTGGTCGAGCAGATGAGCCAGTCGACCGAGCTCAGCGAGCAGGCCGTCGCCCTCGCCATGCGCTACGCCGACGAAGGGGCCAAGCTGCGCCAGCAGGCCGAGAGCCAGGCCGCGGCCGGCCGCTACCAGGAGGCGATCGCGACCATGGAGGAGGCGAACAAGCGCCTGGTCCGCGCGCTGCAGATGATGGGGCTGTCGATCCCCGGCTGAACCGGCCCCGATCCGGGGCCGCGTGCCCTAGACGACCCTGACCACCGCGGACATGCCCGCCTCGGCGTGGCTGAGGATGTGGCAGTGGAACATCCAGTCGCCGGGGTTGTCCGCGACGAAGGCCACCTTGGCTTGATCTCCCGGGCCGAGCAGGACCGTGTCCATGAGCAGGCCGGCCTGGTGCGGCTCGCCGCTGTGGCTGAGCACCTCGAAGTGATGCCCGTGCAGGTGCATCGGGTGGGGCCATGCCGAGTGGTTGCGGAACCGCAGCACCACGCTCTCCCCACGGCGGAAGGTGAACTGCGGCGGCATGTCCATGCGGTAGCCGACGACGCCGTTGATGGCCCACATCTTGCCCATCATCACCAGCTGCGCCATGCCGGCGATCTGCCCGCGCAGCTCGGCGCGCGCGAGGTCGCCGAGGTCGCCGCCGTCGAGGAGCACCTCGAATTCCTTGGCCGCGTCCGGGTCGGGCTTCGCGATCGGGTTCGGCGCCAGGCGTGCGGGTGCCGCGAGGGGCGTCAGGCGCTGCGGCTGGTCGCCGTAGACGATGTCGCGCAGGCGGTAGGGTGCCTGCGGGCTGAAGGTGTCGATCACCTGGCTGCGCGTCCCGGGCGCCCCGGTCATGTCGATGATCAGATCGACGCGCTGCGCCGGGCCGATCTTGACCACGCCACCGTAGGGGCGCATCGGCGCGACCGGCTGGCCGTCGTAGGCGACGACCCACGGGTCGAGGTCGCGGAACTGCAGCGTGAAGATGCGCGCGTTGGCCGCGTTGACCAGGCGCAGGCGCACGCGCTCGTTGCTGCGCACCCTGAAGTCGTCGGCGATGCGGCTGTTGACCGTGACGGTGTTGCCGAGCCGTCCGGCGCGGGAGAAGTCACGCTGGTTGTCGAAGTCGTCGACGATCTGCGCCGCGTTGTCCAGGCGCCAGTCGTCGAGCACCCAGACCACGTCGCGATCGACCTCGGGCGGCTCCGGTTCGTCGACGATCAGCACGCCGTAGAGACCTCGCCCGACCTGCTCGGCGGTGTTGACGTGGGGGTGGTACCAGTAGGTGCCCGCGTCGGGCGGCGTGAACTCGTAGGTGAACGACTGCCCGGGCATGATCGGCGGTTGGGTCAGCAGCGGCACGCCGTCCATGGCGTTGGCGATGCGCAGGCCGTGCCAGTGCATCGTGGTCGGCTGGACCAGTCCGTTCTCCACCACGACGCGCAGGGTCTCGCCCTGGCGACAGCGCAGCAGCGGCCCCGGCACCTGCTCGTTGACGGCCCACACGCCGGTCTTGGGGAACGGACGATCGGCGAGCTGAATCTCGCCCGGCGCGAGCCGCAGGCGGTAGTCGCGGACGGTGGCGGCCAGCAGGCCCGTCGCCGGGAGCGAGGCACTGGCCGCGAGAACGGCCCCCGCCTGCAGCAGTCGCCGGCGGGAGATGGGAAACGGATGGTCGTGCATGCCGGTATTGTGCGGCGTGCCCCGGGGGGGCTGCAACCGAACCCGACGCAGAAGGGAATCAGTCCGGGAACTTGGCGGAGAGTTGCTCGAACTGCGCGGCGAATTCATCCGCGCAGGCGAGGAAGGGCTCGAGCAACGCGGGATCGAACTGCTCGACCCCCGGCTGGTTCCCGTCGCGGATCGCGGCGACGGTGTCGGCATGGTCGAGCGCCGCACGGTGCGGCCGCGGTCGACGCAGCGCGTCGTAGGTGTCGGCAAACTGGAACACGCGCGCCGCGAAGGGGATCGCCTCTCCGGCCAGGCCGAGGACGCCCTGGCCGTCGTAGCGTTCATGGTGGTAGAGGACGATCTCGTGCGCGGCAACCAGGGGGCCGTCCTCGATGCCAAGGCGCTCGATGATGCCGTTGACCAGGTAGGCGCCGGCCTTGGTGTGGGTGTCGAGCAGCATGCGCTCGTAGCTGTCGACCAAGCCGCGCTGTTCGACGACCTCCGGCGGAACGATGATCAGGCCGATGTCGTGGAGCTTCGCGGCGTAGAAGAGGTCGCCGATGAACACGGCATCGCAGCCGAGCTCGCCGGCGAACACGCGGCAGTAGGCCGCGGTGCGCTGCAGGTGGCCGGCGCTGCCGGGCTCACACCCCTCGGCCAGGCGCAGCAGGGCGTAGTAGTGCAGCGCCTCGTCGATCAGGTGGTCGTCGATGGTGGCCTGGTGGCGGTGCGTCGCGCGGTAGCGGTGCAACTCGCGCATGGTGAAGGCGTGGGCGAATTCGTCGACAAGTTCAGTGCGGTTGGCCAGCAGCACGTGCACCGAACTGCCGAGGGCCATGCGCTGCGCGTCGTCGAGGGAGGGCAATCTTGCAAGCGCGCCAAGGGTGGCGTCGAGCTGGTCCAGGCACGCCTCGATACGTGCGCTGTCGAGCAGGGTATCGGGCACTTCGAACGGGGCAGCGGTCGCCAAGAGCACCTCTACTGGCTAGGATCCCCGGGGCTGGACGGGCAGCCCGCCGGAGGCAGGTC
>JBFIFF010000113.1:0-6502 GCA_041602955.1 Gammaproteobacteria bacterium
CCGCGACCCGCAGAGCCTCGATGCGCTGATCGCCTACCTGCGCGAGCTGACCGACCCCGCCCGCTGAGGGCCTGCCCCCGGTTCAGGTCCGGTTCATCCTGGCCGCGGTATCCCTGTGCGTGCAGACCACGAACGGGAGATCCCGCGATGAAACGACACCGACCTGCCCTCCTGGTTGCGCTCACCGCGCTGCTTGTGCTGCCGTCACTCGCCACCGCGGACCGGCGCGTCGATGCGCCCGCCCGGTTCGCGCCGGGCGCGCACCCGTGGGCCGTCGAGCCCGCCATCGAGCGCCAGCGCTGGAGACTCGGCCACCGGCATGACCACGAGCGCCAGCGCTGGAGACTTGGCCACCGGCACGACCACGAGCGCCAGCGCTGGAGACTCGGCCATCGGCACGACCACGAGCGCGACGCCTACCGGGCGCGCATCGAGGCGCGGCTGGCCCGCCTGCGCGGGCACTTCGCCGTGCCGGGTCCACGACCCAGGCACGTGCCGCATGGCATCGCTCGCGGCTGGCCGCATGGCCACCAGCACCGTCACGGGTCACGACACCGTGACCGGGTGGTCGTGCGCGTACCGCGTGGACCGGCGTGGTGGCTGTATCGGTGAATGGGCGGCCTGGCATCCCTAAAGAGACAAAAAAAACCCGCCGGGAAGGCGGGTGAGGGGTCCACATGATCGAAGAGGATGGGCTTCTGATGTCGGTTCCGTCCGGCGGTCGCAGGCTCCGGCAGTGCGAAGTCTTGGATGACCGGGGCCCGAGGCAGTCCCTTGACGACAAGGGTATGGAAGGGGTGCGGGGCGGGCTACGGGTGCTGGCGGATCTTTCTGTAGTCCCGGCCTGAACCGCGTGTAAGCCCAGGCTTACACGACGCGTCCGCCACGGCGTCGCCGATCTGCTACCCTGCGCCGTGCCCGCACCCGCCGGACACGACCGATGGCCGACATCCGCCCGCTGCTCGAACTGATGGCGCTGCTGCGCGATCCCGAACGCGGCTGCCCCTGGGATCGCGAGCAGACCTTCGCCACCATCGCCCCCTACACCCTCGAGGAGGCGTACGAGGTCGCCGACGCCGTGGCGCGCGACGACCCCGACGCGCTGCGCGACGAACTCGGCGACCTGCTGTTCCAGGTGGTGTTCCACGCACGCATGGCCGAGGAGGCCGGGCGCTTCGACTTCGCCGACGTCATCGCCGGGCTGCTGGAGAAGATGGTGCGCCGCCACCCACACGTGTTCGGCGACGCCACGGTGACCGATGCCGAAGCGCAGACCCGCGCCTGGGAGCGGCACAAGGCCGAGGAGCGGGCGGCCCGCGGGGCGCCGACGGCGAGCGCGCTCGACGGGGTCGCGCTCGGGCTGCCGGCGCTGCTGCGCGCCGACAAGCTGCAGCGGCGCGCGGCGCGGGTCGGATTCGACTGGCCGGAGATCGACCCGGTGCAGGCCAAGGTCGACGAGGAGCTGGCGGAGGTGCGCGCCGAACTCGATGCCGGGGCTCCCCCCGAGCGGGTCGCGGCGGAGATCGGCGACCTGCTGTTCGCGGTGGTCAACCTCGCGCGCCACGCGCGGATCGACGCGGAGGCGGCGCTGCGCGGCGCCAACGACCGCTTCGCGCGGCGCTTCCACCGCGTCGAGGCGGAGTTCGCCGGGCGGGGCGCAGCGCTGCGGGAGGCGACGCTGGCCGAACTCGACGCCGCCTGGGAGCGCGCCAAGGCGGCCGAACGCTGAGCCCCGCCGTTTCTCCCGTGCGCCAGGTCAGTGGCGGGACGGGCGGATTCGCATACATTACAGGCAGCAGCCGTACGACTGCATGCAGGTGCCCGGAGCCCACCGATGAGTGACGATCTTCGCCAGCGTGCCCTCGAATACCATCGCGAACCCCCGGCGGGGAAGCTCGAGGTGGTCCCGAGCAAGCCGCTCTCCAACCAGCGCGACCTGGCACTGGCCTACTCGCCCGGGGTCGCCGCGGCGTGCGAGGCGATCGTCGCCGACCCCAACGAGGCGCGCAGCGTCACCGCGCGCGGCAACCTCGTCGCGGTCATCACCAACGGCACCGCGGTGCTCGGTCTCGGCCCGATCGGCCCGCTCGCCGCCAAGCCGGTGATGGAGGGCAAGGGGGTGCTGTTCAAGAAGTTCGCCGGCATCGACGTCTTCGACATCGAGCTCGATGCCAGCGATCCGGAGCGCTTCGTCGAGGTCGTCACGGCACTCGAGCCGACCTTCGGCGCGATCAACCTCGAGGACATCAAGGCGCCCGAGTGCTTCGAGATCGAGCGGCGGCTGCGCGAGCGGCTCAACATCCCGGTGTTCCACGACGACCAGCACGGCACCGCGATCATCGTCGCGGCCGCGGCGCTCAATGCCCTGAAGATCGTCGGCAAGCGCATCGAAGAGGTCCGGCTGGTCGCCTCCGGAGCCGGGGCGGCGGCGATCGCCTGCCTCGACCTGCTGGTCGATCTCGGCCTGCCGCGCGAGAACGTGCTGGTCTGCGACCGCGGTGGCGTGCTGCACACCGGGCGCGACATCGTCGAACCGAACAAGGCGCGCTACGCCCGCGAGACCGGGCACCGTACCCTGGCCGAAGCGGTCGTTGACGCCGACCTCTTCCTCGGCCTCTCCTCCGGTGGCCTGCTCGGGCCGGAGATGGTCGCCCGCATGGCCGCGCGCCCGGTGATCATGGCGCTGGCCAACCCCAACCCGGAGATCCTGCCCGCCCAGGTCGAGGCGGTGCGCGACGACGCGGTGATCTGCACCGGGCGCTCGGACTACCCGAACCAGGTCAACAACGTCCTCTGCTTCCCGTTCATCTTCCGCGGCGCGCTCGACGTCGGCGCGACCACCATCAACCGCGAGATGGAGATCGCCTGCGTGCACGCGATCGCCGAGCTGGCCCGGACCGAGGCCGCCGACGCGGTGCGCGCCTACGGCGGCCAGGAGCTGCGCTTCGGCCCGAAGTACGTGATCCCGCAGCCGTTCGACCCACGCCTGATCTCCGCGGTCGCCCCGGCGGTCGCGCGTGCGGCGATGCTCAGCGGGGTGGCCACGCGGCCGATCGAGGACTTCGACGCCTACCGGCGCCGCCTCAACACCTTCGTCTACAAGTCGGGCCAGGTGATGCGCCCTCTGTTCGAGCAGGCCAAGGCCGAGCCGATGCGCATCACCTACGCCGAGGGCGAGGACGAGCGGGTGCTGCGCGCGGTGCAGGAGGTGGTCGACGAGGGGCTGGCCCGGCCGATCCTGGTCGGCCGCCCGGGGGTGATCGCGATGCGCCTCGAGCGGCTCGGCCTGCGCATCCATCCGGGCCGAGACTTCGAGATCGTCGACCCGCAGGACGACCCGCGCTTCCGCGACTACTGGCAGCTCTACCACGGCCTGATGGAGCGGCGCGGGGTGACGCCGCAGATCGCCCGCGTGGTGGTCGCCACGCGGACCACGGTGATCGCCGCGCTGGCGCTGGTGCGCGGCGAGTGCGACGCCATGATCTGCGGCCTGACCGGACGCTACCCGAGCCACCTGCGTCACATCGAGGAGATCGTCGGCCTGCAGGCGTGCGTGCGCAAGCCCGCGGCGATGACCGTGTTGATCCTCAACCGGGGCACGCTGTTCGTCACCGACACCAACGTCAACGTCGAACCCGACGCCGAGGACCTGGCGCAGATCGCCATCCTGGCCGCGCGCGAGGTGCGCGTGTTCGGGATCGAGCCGAAGGTCGCACTGATCTCGCACTCCAACTTCGGCAGCTTCCACGACACCGGCGCGCAGCGCATGCGCGACGCCCTGCAGCGCATCCGCGCGCTCGCCCCGGACCTGCTCGTGGAGGGGGAGATGCACGCCGACGCGGCGCTCTCCGAGGAGATCCGCGAGCAGATCTTCCCCAATGCGGCGTACAAGGGGCCGGCCAACCTGCTGGTGATGCCCAACCTCGACACCGCCAACACCTCGTTCAACATGCTCAAGGTGCTCGGCGGCGGGGTGTCGGTCGGGCCGATCCTGCTCGGCGTGCGCAAGCCCGCGCACGTGCTGACCGCCTCGGCGTCGGTACGCACCATCGTCAACATGACCGCACTGGCCGGCGTCGACGTGCTCAAGCAACGTTCGCCCCAGTTGTTCGACAGCCTGTGCCTGCCCGGCACCGGCACCTGACCAGGAGCACAGCATGCCCCGCGAGATCGGTCCCATCGATGCCTGCGTCTTCGACGCCTACGGCACCCTGTTCGACGTCGCCGCCGCCGCCGCGCGCTGTCGTGACGACCTGCACGGCAAGGCCGACGCGCTGGCCGAGGTCTGGCGCCTCAAGCAGCTGCAGTACACCTGGCTGCGCAGCCTGATGCGCCGTTACGTCGACTTCACCCAGGTGACCGGCGATGCCCTCGACTACGCGCTGGCCGCGGTCGGCATCGACGACCCGCCGCTACGCGAGCGGCTGATGGCGCTGTACATGGAACTCGATGCCTACCCCGAGGTGCCGGTGATGCTGCGCCGTCTGCGCGCCGGCGGGCTCAGGACCGGCATCCTGACCAACGGCTCGCCGAAGATGATCGACGCCGCGGTCGCCAGCGCCGGTATCGGCGACCTGCTCGACGCCGTGCTGACCGTCGACCCGCTCGGGATCTACAAGCCCGATCCGTCGGTCTACCGGCTCGCCCAGGACCGTTTCGGGCTCCCGGTCGAGCGCATCGCGTTCATGTCGTCGAACGCCTGGGATGCCGCGGCGGCCGCCGATTTCGGCATGACGGTGGTCTGGATCAACCGCTTCGGGCAGCCGCCCGAGCGGCTGCCCGGCACGCCGGCCGCCGAGCTGACCTCGCTCGAGGGGCTGCCCGACCTGCTCGGTGTCGCCTGAGGTCGCCCCGCGCCCCTCAGCGCCCCACCTGCGACGGGGTGGCCCGTGCGCGGGCGAGGAATTCGCGCAGGTGTGCGATGTCCGAGCGGCCCAGCGTGTGGCCGTGGTGCGGGCGGTGCAGAATCCCCTCGGCGCCGTTGAGTACCGCGCGCAAGCGCGCACCGGAGAGGTTCTCGAGCTCGGCGCCGAGGTGGCGTAGCAGGGACTCCACCTCCCGCCAATGGACGTTGCCGCTCGGCGGGTCGGTGAACAGCGTGGTCAGCAGGTGGTCGTGCTTGCGGCTCATCGCGCCCCTCCGTGGCGATGCGGACCCTCACCCAGCGTAGTCGACGCCGGTGCCTGAGGCGTCAGCGCTCGCGCTCGGCGGCCTCCGCACAGGTCAGGCAGAGCGTCGCGGTGGGGTCGGCGACGAGGCGCGGCGCGGCGATCGGTTCCCCGCAATCCAGGCAGTCGCCGTAGGTCCCCGCGTCGAGACGGCGCAGCGCCGCGTCGATGCGGGTCAGCTCGTTGCGCTGCCGCTGCAGCGTCGCCTGCGCCATCGCCTGACCCTGCAGGGCGTCCATGCGCGACAGCCGGCCGACCCGGGTCTGGTCGAGTTCGACCGTTTCGGCGGCCGAGGCGGCGGTGGCATCGAGGCTCAGCAGCTCGGCGCGTCGGGCCTCGAGGCGGGCGCGGATCGCGACGGGGTCCATGGGCTCGACGGACTCGGCTCAGCCGTCACCGGGCTCGCCGAGCCTGGCGCGCAGCAGGTCGTTGAGCTGCTGCGGGTTGGCCTGGCCCCGGGTCGCCTTCATCGCCTGGCCGACGAAGAAGCCGAGCAGCTTGCCCTTGCCGGCCCGGTATTGCGCGACCTGCTGCGGGTTGGCCGCGATCAGCTCGTCGACCAGCTTCTCCAGCGCGTCGCTGTCGCTGACCTGCCTGAGGCCACGCGCCTGGATGATCGCGTCGGCATCGCCCTCGCCGTTCCACATCGCCTCGAACACCTGCTTGGCGATCTTGCCGGAGAGGGTCTGGTCGACGATGCGCGTCAGCAGGCCGCCGAGGGCGACGGCGCCTACGGGGCTCGCGCCGATCTCGAGCCCGTCGCGGTTGAGCGCGCCGCCGAGTTCGACCATGACCCAGTTGGCGGCCAGCTTGGGCTCGCCGCACGACGCGACCGTCGCCTCGTAATAGGCGGCCAGTTCGCGGCTCGCGGTGAGCGTGGCGGCGTCCGCTTCCTTGAGACCGTAGTCGGCAACGAAGCGCCGGCGCAGCGCGTCCGGCAGTTCGGGCAGGGTCACGCGGACCGCCTCGATGTAGGCGTCGTCGAGCACCACCGGCAGCAGGTCGGGGTCGGGGAAGTAGCGGTAGTCGTTCGCCTCCTCCTTGCCGCGCATCGAACGGGTCTCGTGGCGGTCGGGGTCGTAGAGACGGGTCTCCTGGACCACCTCGCCGCCGGCCTCGAGCAGCCGCGCCTGGCGCTCGACCTCGTAGTTGATTGCGCGCTCGACGAAGCGGAAGGAGTTGAGGTTCTTGAGCTCGGCGCGGGTGCCGTATGCGTCCGCACCCGGCCTGCGCAGCGAGACGTTGGCGTCGCAGCGGAACGACCCCTCCTGCATGTTGCCGTCGCAGATGCCGAGGTGGCGCACCAGCGCGTGCACCGCCTTCATGTAGGCCAC
>JBFIFF010000114.1:0-6468 GCA_041602955.1 Gammaproteobacteria bacterium
GAGAAGAGCCGCGGCGCGATCCGCTTCGACGGTCGCCCGATCGATGGGCTTTCGGGCCGGGTCCTGCGACCGCTGCGCCGCCAGATGCAGATCGTCTTCCAGGACCCGTTCGGCAGCCTGAGCCCGCGCATGTCGGTCGCGCAGATCGTCGAGGAGGGGCTGTGCCTGCACCGCATCGGTGCCGATCCCGCCGCGCGCGAGGCGCTGGTCATCGCGGCGTTGCGCGAGGTCGGCCTCGATCCCGCGAGCCGCCACCGCTACCCGCACGAGTTCTCCGGCGGCCAGCGCCAGCGCATCGCCATCGCCCGCGCCATGGTGCTCAAGCCCAGGCTGCTGATCCTCGACGAGCCGACCTCGGCGCTCGACCGCTCGGTGCAGGCGCAGATCGTCGACCTGTTGCGCGACCTGCAGCAGCGGCACCGGCTCGCCTACCTGTTCATCAGCCACGACCTCAGCGTGGTGCGCGCCATGAGCCACCATCTGGTGGTGATGCGCGACGGCGAGGTGGTCGAGCAGGGGCCGACGGAGCGGCTGTTCGGGGCCCCTGCGCATCCCTACACGCGGGAGCTGATCGCCGCGGCCACCGACCTCGCCGTGGCGGCCAACGCCGGTGCGGCCGGAACGGGGGACGACCCGGCCTAGTTCGTCGGCTGCGGGGCGGGGCGCGCCTCGACCCGCGGTGGGTCGTCGCTCTCGAGCTGGTCGCGCAGGTGGGCGAGCCGCCGCTCCGCGGCATCGAGCCCGGTGAGCAGCGCGTCGCGCTCCTCCTCCAGGGAGATCAGGCGCTGGGTCTGCTCGTCGCGGTCGGCCGCGCGTGAGGCGAGCTGCCGTTCGAGGTCACGGGTGTGCTGCTGGCTCTCGGCGAGGCGCTTCTCGAGCTGCTTGGACTCGAGCCGGGCGTTCACCTCGGAGGCCTGGGCCTCGACGGCCTGCAGGCGCTGTGCGAGCAACCGTTTCTCCATCTCACGGGTCGCGTCGAGCACCAGCGAGCGCATCTCGCTCGCCAGCTTGACCTGGTCGGACTCGAGGGTCGCCAGGCGTGTCTCGATGCCGAGCAGGCGCCGATCGAGGCGGTCGAGCATCACGGCGAACCCCTCGCGCAGCCAGCCACTCGCGGGCTCGGCGGAGGGGGGGCGGGCCTCTGCGGCCGTCTGCGGAGGGGCCGGCGAGGCGGACTCCGGCGCGGCGGTTGAGGCCGCGTGTTCGCTGCTCCGCTCGAGCAGTGCTGCCCTCTGTTCCTCCATGGTCTCGATCTGGGCGGTCAGCGCGGCCGTCTGCCTGGTGATCGCCGAGAGCCGTTCGAGGAGCGCGTCGCGCTCGTCGAGCGTCTCCTTGAGTTCGCCCTGGGCGGCGCGAGCGCGGGACGCCAGATCCTCCTTGCCCGGGGGCGGCTCCAGGGAGGGAGGCGCGGCGCCCGGCCCGGTCGTCGCCTGTGCGGGCACGACTGGCGGCTCGGTGGTGGCCACGGACGCATCGTCGCCCGGCGGTGGCGCTTCCCGGACCGCGCCGGTGTCGGAGGTGGTAGCGGCAGCCGCTGACGACGGCGTGTCGTCGCTTGCCGCGGACTGGGCCGGGGGTGGCGTCGCCGCCTCCTCCGGCGGCGCGGAGAGCAGGCTGGTGTGGAGCCAGCCGCGCGCCGGCGTGTTGCCGGGGATCGACACCTCGAGCCAGTCCCCCTCTCCGGTGAGGGCGATGACCGGCGTGTCGCGCTCGAGGCGGCCGATCACCTCGTGCGAGGTGCCCGGACCGGCGCGCAGGTTTCCGACCTCGACGCGGATGCGGCGCGCCGACGTCTCCAGCCGTCCCTGCAGCGAGGCCAGGCGGTGGCCGGCTTCGATGTGTCCCTGATCGGCCGCCGCGCCGTACCAGCGCAGCGCCGCACCGTGGTCACTGGAGACCCCACGCCCGAACTCGTAGAGGTAACCGAGGCTGTACTGGGCGTCGGCGTCGCCCTGGCCGGCCGCCTGGGCGTACCAGCGCGCGGCCTGCGCGTCGTCGCGCGGCACGCCGTCGCCGCTGGCGTACATGGCGCCGAGGTTGATCTGCGCGCGGGCGTGGCCCTGGTTGGCGGCAAGCCGGTACCAGGTGCGCGCGCGGGTCAGGTCCTGGTCCACGCCGCGCCCGCTGGCATACATGTAGCCGAGGTTGTACTGGGCGTCGGTGTGCCCCTGCTTGGCGGCGTTGACGTACCAGTCGACGGCGAGGCCGTCGTCGCGCTCGACGCCGTCGCCGGTGGAGTAGAGGACGCCCAGCGCGAACTGCGCGTCGGCGAGACCGTTGTCGGCGGCACGGCGGTACCAGTTGGCGGCCTGCGCGGGGTCCGGGTCGATGCCGACCCCGCCGGCGTAGAGCTGGGCGAGGCGGTACTGCGCGGCGCGGTCGCCGCCGATCGCCAGGCGCTCGAACTCGGTGAAAGCGGCGGCATGGCTGCCGTCGGCGAGCAGCTGCTCGGCCTCGGCGAGGGTCGCGGCGTGCGTCGCACCGGTCAGCAGCAGCGCCGCCAGCAGGGGCAGGAGAAATCGGGTCAGCATGGCAACTCGTCGCCGGCGTTCGACGCATTCCATGTTAGATGATCCGCGGGGGAGGCTGCCAGGCGGGGAGCAAATGACCGCGGTTGCGGTCTAAGCTGTCCGTACTGCCACGACCGGCCGCCCATCCCGGGACGCCGGCCAGGGAGGACCCGCCATGCAGACCCTTCGTACCCTTCGTGCCGTTGCCCTCGCCCTGCTGCTCGCGCCGCTGCCCGCTCTGGCGTGCGGACCCGACAGCGCCAAGACCCACATGGGCACCCTCAGTGGCGTCGACACCGGTAGCGGCACCTTCTCGATCGTCGATGCCGAGACGCGCCAGAACCTTACCTTCCACGCCACTCCGGAACTGCTGCAGGAGCTGGCCGGCGCCAGCGGCATGGTGAGCGTGCGCTACGAGAGCATCGGCAACGCGCTGACCGCGATCGACGTCAGGCGCTGACCCGCAGCCGACGGAGCGTTCATCCGGCCGCGTTCCGAGTGGCGCGGCCGGTGAGGGCATTCAGCCGTTCTGGACCATGCCGGTCGGGCGCGGCTGGGTCCCCTCCCAGGGGAACGCGGGCAGGTTGCTGAAGGCCTGGCGGATGCCCTCGTTCCATGAGGCGCGGATGCGATCGAGAAACGGGTCGTTCATCGGGTAGCTGTACGGACCGACGATCTGCTGGCTGTCCTTGCGATAGAGGCTGATCTCGAAGGGCGGCCCCACGGTGATGTTGGAGCGCCAGGTGGCGTCGAGGGAGACCAGCGCCAGGCGGGCCCCGTCCTCGAGGCGCATGCCGGGACTGATGATCCGGTCCATCGCCGGCTTGCCGTACTTGCTCTCGCCGATCTGCAGGTAGGGGGTCTCGGGCGAGGCGGTGATGTAGTTGCCCTGCGGGTAGATCAGCATCAGGCCGTGCGGCTGGCCCTGGATCTGGCCACCGAGGATCATGGTCGTCTCGCCGTTGATCCCGGTCTGCTGCAGTGCCTGGCCGTGCTCGCGCTGGACCTCCAGGCTGATGCGGCCGATGTACTCGGCGGCCTCGAACAGGTAGCGCGCCGTGAGCAGGTTGCCCCGCGGCCCCGGGTAGTCGAGATCGCGCTGGATGTGATTCGCGACCTCCTGCGTGGTCGCGAGGTTGCCGGCCGACAGGATCACGAACGTCCGGTCGGGGGCCGGCGTGAAGATGCGCATCTTGCTGTAGGTGGTGACGTAGTCGACCCCGGCATTCGTGCGGGAATCGCTGGCAAAGACCAGGCCGTCGTTGAGGGTCATGCCCAGGCAATAGGTCATCGAGATCTCCTGACCCGAAAGGGCGGGAGTGAACGGTGCAACATTCTAGTGCATGGGGAGGGGGCGGGGTAGCGGTCACTTCGGCGTGACTGGACGGCCATTCGCCGGCAGTCGATACTGGTGCCGTATGAGCATCACCGTCGCGCTGCATCACCGCACCGAATACCACTACGATCGCCGGGTCAATCTCTCCCCCCACCTGATCAGACTGCGCCCCGCGCCACACACCCGGACCCCGGTGCACCGCTACGCGCTGCACGTCGAGCCGGGTGATCACTTCGTCAACTGGCAACAGGACCCGTTCGGCAACCACGTCGCGCGCTTCGTGTTCCCGGAGAAGACGCGCGAACTGGTGGTCCAGGTCGACCTGGTCGTCGATCTGGTCACCATCAACCCGTTCGACTTCTTCCTCGATGAGTACGTCGAGACCCTGCCGTTCGCCTACGACGGTCAGCTCAAGCGCGACCTGGCGCCCTACCTCAAGGTGCGCGAGAACGGCCGGCAGCTGCGCGAGTGGATGCGCAGCGTCGAGCTCACCGGCGAGACGCGCACCATCGATTTCCTGGTCGCGCTCAACCAGCGCCTGCAGGGCGAGATCGACTACGTGATCCGCATGGAGCCGGGCGTCCAGACCTGCGAACAGACCCTGAAGCTCAAGCTCGGCTCGTGCCGTGATTCGGCCTGGCTGCTGGTGCAGATCCTGCGCCACCTGGGGCTCGCGGCTCGCTTCGTCTCGGGCTACCTGGTGCAGCTGGCCCCGGACCAGAAGTCGCTCGACGGCCCGTCGGGACCCGAACAGGATTTCACCGACCTGCACGCCTGGACCGAGGTGTTCGTGCCCGGCGCCGGCTGGATCGGCCTCGACCCGACCTCGGGCATGTTCGCCGGCGAGGGGCACATCCCGCTCGCCTGCACCCCGGACCCGGCCAGCGCGGCGCCGGTCACCGGCGCGGTCGACAAGGCCGAGGTCACGTTCACCTTCGACAACAGCGTGACCCGGATCCACGAGGACCCGCGCGTCACCCGGCCCTACAGCCGTGCCGAGTGGGGCGAGATCGACGCCCTCGGCGAAGCGGTCGACCGGCGGCTCGAGGCCGGCGGCGTGCGCCTGACCATGGGCGGCGAACCGACCTTCATCTCCATCGACGACATGGACGGCGCGGAGTGGAACACCGCGGCGCTCGGGCCGCACAAGCGCGAGCGCGCCGAGGTGTTGCTGCGCCGCCTGCAGAAGGTGTTCGCCGATCGCGGCCTGCTGCACCACGCCCAGGGCAAGTGGTACCCGGGCGAGCCGCTGCCGCGCTGGTCGCTCGCGTGCTACTGGCGGCGCGACGGCGAGGCGCTGTGGCGCGACCCGGCGCTGCTCGCCAACCCGGCCCGCGACCACGGCCACGACACGGCGTCCGCACAGGCGTTCGCCACCGCGCTCGCCCGCGAGCTCGGTCTCGATCCGGCGCACCTGGTGGCCGGCCACGAGGACGGGCTCTACTACCTGTGGAAGGAGGGCACGCTGCCGCACAACGTCGATGTGCTCGACAGCAAGCTGCGCGACCCGCTCGAGCGCGCGCGCCTGCGTCGCCTGTTCGAGCGCGGCCTCGACGAGACCGTCGGCTATGCCCTGCCGCTCGGCTGGGACTACGCGCACGAGCGCTGGCGTTCCAGCCGCTGGCGCTTCCGTCGCGGGGCGATGTTCCTGCTGCCCGGCGATTCGCCGATGGGGCTGCGCCTGCCGCTCGACGCGCTCGAGTGGGAGGCGCCGTCGCGCCGCCGGGAAACGCCCGCGCGCGACCCGTTCGAACCGCGCCCGGAGCGTCTGGGAGTCGTCGACGAGCTGCGCCGGCGTTACGCGGTCGACGTGGTCGAGCCCACGCCGCGCGAGGACCTCCACGAACAGCCCCCGGCGGACCTCGAGGAGGCCGACGGCCTGGTGCGCACCGCGCTCTGCATCGAGGCGCGCGGAGGCACCCTGCACGTGTTCCTGCCGCCGCTGACCCACCTCGAGCACTTCCTCGCGCTGACTGCGTCGATCGAGACGGCGGCGGCCAGCAGCGGGCACGCGGTGGTGCTCGAAGGGTACCCGCCACCGCGCGACCACCGGCTGCGCCAGCTCTCCGTGACGCCCGACCCCGGGGTCATCGAGGTCAACATCCACCCGGCCGGATCGTGGCGGGAGCTGGTCGACAACACCACGACCCTCTACGAGGAGGCGCGCCAGGCGCGCCTGGGCACCGAGAAGTTCATGCTCGACGGCCGCCACACCGGCACCGGCGGCGGCAATCACGTGACCCTGGGCGGGGTGAGCCCGGCTGACAGCCCGCTGTTGCGGCGACCGCACCTGATCGGCAGCCTGATCAGCTACTGGCAGCACCACCCGGGGCTCTCCTACCTCTTCTCGGGGCTGTTCGTCGGCCCCACCTCGCAGGCGCCGCGGGTCGACGAGGCGCGCGACGACGCGCTCTACGAACTGCAGATCGCGCTGCAGCAGCTGCCGCGGGGCTACTGCGACCGACCGTGGCTCACCGACCGCGTGCTGCGCAACCTGCTGGTCGACGTGACCGGCAACACCCACCGCGCCGAGTTCTGCATCGACAAGCTCTATTCGCCCGACTCGCCCACGGGCCGCTTCGGCCTGCTCGAGTTCCGCGCCTTCGAGATGCCGCCGCACCC
>JBFIFF010000115.1:0-6448 GCA_041602955.1 Gammaproteobacteria bacterium
CACGCTGTGCAACAAGATGGCTCCGGCGCTGCGCAAGGTCTACGACCAGATGGCCGAGCCGCGCTGGGTGATCTCGATGGGCTCGTGCGCCAACGGGGGCGGTTACTACCACTACTCGTACGCGGTGGTGCGCGGCTGCGACCGCATCGTGCCGGTCGACATCTACGTGCCGGGGTGCCCGCCGACCGCCGAGGCGCTGCTCTACGGGATCCTGCAGCTGCAGAACAAGATCCGCAACACCAACACCATCGCCCGCTGAGACCAGGACCATGAGCGACACGGCAAACCAGCTGGCCGCGCGTGCACGCGAGCTGCTCGGCGACAAGGTCGCGGAGTGCATCGTCGACCGGGGCGAGGTCACGCTGGTCGTCCCTCGCGACCAGCTGGTCGCCGCCTGCACCCAGCTGCGCGACGCCGGCGGTCTCGGCTTCGAGGAACTGATCGACCTCTGCGGCATCGACTACGCCGACTACGGTGTCGACGAATGGGACACCGACGGTGCCCCGGACAGCGGCTTCAGCCGCGGCGTCACGCGCGAGGCGGCGAGTCACTCCGGCCTGGCCCATCCGCACCGCTTCGCCGCGGTCTACCACCTGCTTTCGGTGAGCAACAACCAGCGCATGCGCGTGCGCTGCTACGCGGAGGACGACACCCTGCCGGTGCTCGACTCGGTCTGCGGCGTGTGGAGGTCGGCCAACTGGTTCGAGCGCGAGGCCTTCGACCTGTACGGCATCGTCTTCGAGGGCCACCCCGACCTGCGCCGCATCCTCACCGACTACGGTTTCATCGGCCACCCGTTCCGCAAGGACTTCCCGCTCAGCGGTCACCTCGAGATGCGCTACGACGCCACCAAGGGGCGCACCGTCTACGAGCCGGTGACCATCGAACCACGGGTGACCCAACCGCGCATCATCCGCGACGACAACCGCTACACGCCCGGTGCCGACGATGCCTGAGATTCGCAACTACACGCTGAACTTCGGTCCGCAGCACCCGGCCGCGCACGGTGTGCTGCGCCTGGTGCTGGAGATGGACGGCGAGGTGATCCAGCGCGCCGACCCGCACATCGGCCTGCTTCACCGCGGCACAGAGAAGCTGGCCGAGACCAAGCCGTTCAACCACAGCATCGGCTACATGGATCGTCTCGACTACGTGTCGATGATGTGCAACGAGCACGCCTACGTGATGGCGATCGAGAAGCTGCTCGGCATCGAGCCGCCGCTGCGTGCCGAGTACATCCGTACCCTGTACGCCGAGATCACGCGCATCCTCAACCACCTGATGTGGATCGGTGCGCACGGCCTCGACCTCGGCGCCATGACCGTGTTCCTGTACGCGTTCCGCGAGCGCGAGTACCTGATGGACGCCTACGAGGCGGCGTCCGGCGCACGCATGCACGCCGCCTACTTCCGTCCCGGCGGGGTCTACCGCGACCTGCCCGAGCGCATGCCGCAGTACCAGCCGTCGAAGTGGCACAACGCGCGCGAGACCGCGGAGCGCAATGCCGACCGCCAGGGCTCGCTGCTCGACTTCCTCGAGGCCTTCACCGACCGCTTCCCGGGCTGCGTCGACGAGTACGAGACCCTGCTCACCGACAACCGCATCTGGAAGCAGCGCACCGTCGGCATCGGCGTGATCAGCCCCGAGCAGGCCATGCAGCTCGGTTTCACCGGGCCGATGCTGCGCGGCTCGGGCGTCGCCTGGGATCTGCGCAAGAAGCAGCCCTACAGCGTCTACGACCGGGTCGACTTCGACATCCCGATCGGCGTGACCGGCGACTGCTATGACCGCTACCTGGTGCGCATCGAGGAGATGCGCCAGTCGAATCGCATCATCCGGCAGTGCATCGACTGGCTGCGTGCCAATCCGGGCCCGGTGATGGCCGACGACCACAAGGTCGCACCGCCGCCGCGGGTCGAGATGAAGGAGTCGATGGAGGCGCTGATCCACCACTTCAAGCTGTTCACCGAGGGCTACACGGTGCCCGCCGGCGAGGTCTACCAGGCGGTCGAGCACCCGAAGGGTGAGTTCGGTATCTACCTGGTCTCCGACGGGGCGAACAAGCCCTACCGCGTGAAGATTCGCGCTCCCGGTTTTGCCCACCTCGCGGCCATGGACGAGATGGTGCGCGGCCACATGCTGGCCGACGTGGTCGCGGTGATCGGCACGCAGGACATCGTCTTCGGGGAGATCGACCGCTGATGGCCGACAACCAGACCGAACTGCTCTCCGCCGCGACGCGCGCGGCGATCGACGCCGAGCTCGTCAAGTATCCGGACGACCAGCGCCAGTCGGCGGTGATGGCCGCGCTGCGCTTCGTGCAGGACGCGCACGGCGGCTGGCTGACCCGCGAGCTGATGGACGCCGTGGCCGACTACCTCGACATGCCGGCGATCGCCGTCTACGAGGTCGCGACCTTCTATTCGATGTACGAGCTCAAGCCGGTCGGGCGCCACAAGCTGTGCGTGTGCACCAACATCTCGTGTCTGCTGCGCGGTTCCGATGAGGTGGTCGCGCACCTCAGCGAACGGCTTGGCATCGGACTCGGCCAGACCACGGCCGACGGTCGCGTCACCCTCAAGGAGGTCGAGTGTCTGGGAGCGTGCGCCAACGCACCGATGCTGCAGCTCGGTGACCGCTACGTCGAGGACCTGACGCCAGAGAAGCTCGACCGGCTGCTCGAGGGCTTGGAGTAGGGTATGGCCAACGAAGTCTGTTTCCGCACCCTCCACCTCGACCAGCCGCACACGCTGGAGAGCTACCGTTCGGTCGGCGGCTACTCCAGCTGGGAGCGCATCCTCAAGGGCGAGCTGACGCCGGAGAAGATCATCGACGAGCTCAAGGCGTCGGTGCTGCGCGGGCGTGGCGGCGCCGGCTTCCCGACCGGGGTCAAGTGGAGCTTCATGCCGCGCACCGCACCCGGCCAGAAGTACATCCTGTGCAACTCCGACGAGGGCGAGCCGGGCACTTGCAAGGACCGCGACATCCTGCGCTACAACCCGCACCAGGTGATCGAGGGCATGGCCATCGCCGGGTTCAGCATCGGTGCCACGGTGGGTTACAACTACATCCGCGGCGAGTTCGTCGAGCCGATCGAACGCTTCGAGGCGGCCGTCGAGGAGGCGCGCGCCGCGGGCCTGCTCGGCAAGGACATCGGCGGCTCGGGGATCGACTTCGACATCCACGTCCACCGCGGTGCCGGGGCCTACATCTGCGGCGAGGAGACCGCCCTGATCGAGTCGATCGAGGGCAAGAAGGGCCAGCCGCGCTTCAAGCCGCCGTTCCCGGCCGGCTACGGCCTGTACGGCCGGCCGACCACGATCAACAACACCGAGAGCCTCGCCTCGGTGCCGGTGATCCTGGAGAAGGGCGGCGAGTGGTTCCTCGAGCTCGGCAAGCCGAACAACGGCGGGGTCAAGCTGTTCTCGGTCTCCGGGCATGTCAACAAGCCGGGCAACTTCGAGATCCCGATGGGCACCCCGTTCGCCGAGCTGCTGGAGATGGCCGGCGGCGTGTGGAAGGGGCGCAAGCTCAAGGCGGTCATCCCGGGCGGCTCGTCGACCCCGGTGATCCCCGGCGAGCAGATGATGGAGCTGACCATGGACTACGACAGCATCGCCCAGGCCGGGTCGATGCTGGGTGCCGGGTCGGTCATCGTCATGGACGAGACCACCTGCATGGTCAAGGCGCTGGCGCGCATGAGCTACTTCTATTTCGAGGAATCCTGCGGCCAGTGCACGCCGTGCCGCGAGGGCACCGGATGGCTGTGGCGCGCGGTGCAGCGCATCGAGGACGGCAAGGGCCGGCCCGAGGATCTGGCGCTGCTCTCCGACGTCGCCGGCAAGATCCAGGGGCGCACCATCTGCGCGCTGGGTGACGCCGCAGCGATGCCGGTGGCAAGTTTCATCAAGCATTTCCGCGACGAGTTCCAGTACCACATCGACCACCGCCGCTGCCTGGTCGGCAGCGCGGCGGCTTGACCCGCTCGGAACGGGACCGAGAGCCATGGCAGACGACTCCAAGGTAACTATCCAGGTCGACGGACGCGCCATCGAGGCGCGTAAGGGCGCGATGCTGATCGAGGCCACCGACGCGGTCGGCATCGACATCCCGCGCTTCTGCTACCACAAGAAGCTTTCGGTCGCGGCCAACTGCCGCATGTGCCTGGTCGAGGTCGAGAAGGCACCGAAGCCGCTGCCGGCCTGCGCCACGCCGGTCACCGAGGGCATGGTCGTGCACACCACCTCGCCGCTCGCCCGTGCGGCGCAGAAGGGGACCATGGAGTTCCTGCTGATCAACCACCCGCTCGACTGCCCGATCTGCGACCAGGGCGGCGAGTGCGAGCTGCAGGACGTGGCCATGGGCTACGGCGGCGACGTGTCGCGCTACGCCGAGGGCAAGCGCGTGGTGCCGAATCCCGACATCGGCCCGCTGATCGCCACCGACATGACGCGCTGCATCCACTGCACCCGCTGCGTGCGCTTCGGCGAGGAGATCGCCGGGCTGCGCGAGCTCGGCGCCACCGGGCGCGGCGAGCACACCACCATCGGCACCTACATCAAGCACGCCGTGGCCTCGGAGCTGTCGGGCAACGTCATCGACCTGTGCCCGGTGGGGGCGCTGACCTCGAAACCGTACCGCTTCACCGCGCGCCCGTGGGAGATGCGCCAGCACGCCGGCGTGGCGCTGCACGACGGCCTCGGCAGCAACCTCTGGCTGCACACCCGCGGCCACCGCGTCATGCGCGCCGTGCCGCGCGACAACGAGGCGCTGAACGAGGTGTGGCTCTCCGACCGAGACCGCTACGGCTACCTCGGCCTGCACGCCGCCGACCGCCTGCTCATGCCGCAGGTCAAGCGCGACGGCACCTGGCAGCCGTGCGCATGGAGCGAGGCGCTGGCCGCCGCCGCGCAGGGGCTGCGCGACGCCTGCGGCGAGGAGGGGGGCGCCAACCTCGGTGTGCTCGCCTCGCCGACGGCCACCGCCGAGGAGCTGTTCCTGCTGCAGAAGCTGGCGCGCGGCCTCGGCTGCGCCCATCTCGACCATCGCCTGCGCCAGGGTGACTTCTCGGCCCAGGCGGCCGAGCCGCGCCACCCGTGGCTCGGCCTGCCGGTCGCCGAGCTCGAGCGGCTCGACGCCGCCCTGGTCATCGGCGCGCACCTGCGCAAGGAGCAGCCCCTGCTCAACCACCGCCTGCGCAAGGCGGCGCTCGCCGGTGCCGGTGTCATGTTCGTCAACCCGGTCGATTACGCGGCCAACTTCCCGGTCGCCGCGTCGCTGGTCGTCGCACCGGGCGCCATGGTCGCCGAGCTGGCGGCTCTGGCCGTCGCGGTCGCCAGCGAGACCGGCAGTCAGGTCCCCGCCGGTCTGTTGCCCAAGGGCGTCGAAGCCGCTGACACGCACACCGCGATCGCCGCACGGCTCGCCGCGGGCGAGCGTGCGGCCGTCCTGCTCGGCGCGCTGGCCCAGGCCCATCCCGCCTACGGCCAAATCGTCGCCCTGGCCCGCTTCGTCGCCGACGCCACCGGCTCCAGCCTGGGGTTCCTGGCCGCGGCCGGCAACAGCGTCGGCGCGACCCTGGCCGGCGTGCTGCCGCACCGCCTGCCCGGTGGCGGCGATGCCGAACCGGCGGGGCTCGATGCCCGTGCGATGCTCGAGCAGCCGCGCCGCGGCTACCTGCTGCTCGGCGTCGAGCCTGAATTCGACTGCTGGGACCCGGCCACGGCCGTCGCCGCGCTGGATCAGGCCGACTGCGTGGTCGCCCTCAGCGCTTACGCCAGCCCGGACCTGCTCGAGGTCGCCGACGTGCTGCTGCCGGTCGCCGGCTTCGCCGAGACCTCAGGCACCGCGGTCAACCTCGCCGGCGATTGGCAGTCCTGGAGCGGCGCGGTGCCGCCGCCCGGCGAGGCACGCCAGGGCTGGAAGGTGCTGCGCGTGCTGGGCAACGAACTCGGCATCGACGGCTTCGACCAGCGCGACTCGCGCGAGGTCCTCGACGAGCTGCGCGCCGCCTGTGCCGGGTTGGCTCCGGACAACGCCGCCGCTGCCGTCGGCACGCCCGCCGCCGCCGCCCTTGGCGACCTGGTGCGGGTCGGCGAGGTGCCGATCTACGCCGGTGATGCGCTGGTACGCCGCGCCGCTGCACTGCAGTCCACGGCCGACCACGTCGAGGCCTGCGTGCGTCTCGCCCCGGCCGACGTCGCGCGCCTCGGCCTCGACGGTGCCGCGTCGGTCGGCGTCGTGCAGGGGGCGGAGCGCGTGGTCCTGCCACTGGTCGTCGACCCGCGCGTCGCCGCCGGCAGCGCCTGGATCCCGGCCGGAGTGCCAGGTAGCAGCCGTGGCCCGGCGTGCGGTCCGGTGACCATCGACAAGGCCTGAAGGGGCCGAGGGACCTGAGATGATCGAGAGCTTGTGGGGCGCGTTGCCCGAGGCACTGCAGACGACCATC
>JBFIFF010000116.1:0-6448 GCA_041602955.1 Gammaproteobacteria bacterium
CTCGAAGGGCTCGACACGACCCTGGTGCTGCATCAGGACGCACGACCCGAACCGCCTTCCCCGCTGCAGCCCGCGGATGCCGCGGTCACCCGCGAGACCGCCCCGACGCTGCGCTGGTCGAAATCGCTGGAAGCCGCGAGCTACCGCCTGCAGGTCGCCACGGACGGCGAGTTCAAGCAGATCATCTCGGACCAGGCCGGACTCGCGGCCATGGAATTCACCGAGCCGACCACCGCGCGACCGGGAACCTACCACTGGCGTCTGGCCAGCCTTGCGCCCGACGGCGAGCAGGGGCCCTTCGGGGCGAGCCGGCGCTTCGAGGTCAAGCCGATGCCGAAGTCGCCCGAGCCCACGGTCAGCGGCGACGACCGCCAGCTGACCATCTCGTGGCGCCAGGGGATCGCCGGCGAGACCTACCAGGCGCAGCTCGCCGACGACCGCGACTTCACGGCCCCGACGCTCGACCGGCGACTGGACGAACCGAACCTGGTGATCGACCAGGTGACGGGCAAGGTGCGCTATTTCCGGGTCAGGGTCGTCGAGGCCGATGGCTATGCGGGGCCGTGGGCCGGCGTCCAGCAGATCGAACCGCTGCCCAACACCACCTGGTGGAAGGTCCTCGGTGGCGCGCTCCTGTTGGGCCTGCTGCTCTAGGCGGGCAGGCGACCGATGGCGCACATCGGACGCAGCCTGGGTCTCGGGCTGCTCGTCGCGCTCGCCGCGCTCTACCTGCTCGCCAGCGGCGGGCTCAAGCGCATGGATCACCTGTTCTACGACCTCCTGATCCGGGCCCAGCAGCATCCGGCCAACGAAGAGGTGCTGATCGTCGCGGTCGACGAACGCAGCCTGCGTGAGCTCGGCCGCTGGCCATGGCCGCGCCGGGTCCACGCCCGACTGGTCGAACGCCTGATGGCGGGCGGGGTCCGTGCGATCGGCTTCGACGTCCTGTTCAGCGAACCGGACCTGAACGATCCCGAGGGCGACGCGCTGCTGGCGCGGGCCATCGAGGCCAGCGGGCGCGTGGTGCTGGTGGTCGGACCGGAGGAGCGCGTCGGTCAGGCACCGATCGCGGAGGTCCTGCCGATCGCCGATCTCGCCCTCTCGGCGGCGGCTCTCGGGCACGTCGACTTCGAACTCGACGACGACGGCATCGCCCGGGGCGTCTACCTCTACGGGGGGCTCGCCGAACCACGCTGGCCGGTCATGGGCCTGGCGCTGCTCGAGATCGCCCATCCCGACCACCCGTCGCTGGCGCAGTGGCCAGCGCCGGAGGGCGGCGGCTTCGGCACGGGATGGGTGAGGAGCCGTCCGGTGCTGATCCCCTTCGCCGGCCCGCCGGGCCACTACGACCAGGTCTCCTACAGCGACGTGCTCGAGGGGCGCCTTCCCGAGGCCGTGTTGCGTGACCGGATCGTCATGATCGGGGCGACCGCGGTCGGACTCGGCGACGTGCTCTCCACGCCGTTCTCCCAGGCGCACACCCTGATGGCCGGCATCGAGATCAACGCCAACGTCCTCGGCGGGCTGCTCGACCAACGCCTGCTGCACGACAGCACGCTGGCCCAGCGCTCGGTCTTCAACCTGCTTCTGGTGCTGCCGCTGCTGGCCTGGCTGATCCTGCTCCCGTCACGGTTCGCGCTGCCCGGTTTCGTGCTGATGGGCTGCGTGACGTTGGCCACCTCCACGGCCATCCTCACCGTCTACCGGGTGTGGGTCCCACCGACCATCCCGCTGCTGGTGCAGTTCCTGCTCTTCGTGCTCTGGAGCTGGCTGGACCTGCGCGTCCTGACCCAGCTGACCGGGCGGCTCAGCCGGCAAATCCATGCCCAGGCGCGCCACGATCGCCTCACCGGCCTGCCCAACCAGGCCATGCTCGAAGAGAAGCTGGCCGCGCTGATCGCCCCCGGGGACGAGGCCCGCCGCTTCAGCCTGATGGTCATGCATGTGGGCAAGCACCGCGCGGTCAGCGAACTGGCCGGGATCAAGGGCCAGAACGCGCTGCTCAAGCGGGTCACGGCACGCATGAAGGGGGTGATGCCGTTCGGCGAGAACATCTTCCGGCTCGGCGGGACCGACTTCGCCCTGCTCATCGAGGAGGCGGACGCGCCCAACCAGGTCGAGGCCATCGCCTCGCGCCTGGTGCAATCGCTGCAGCGCCCGTTCGATCTCGAGGGCCACCAGTTCACCCTCACCTCGAGCGTCGGCGCCTGCCACTACCCGATGGACGGGAACCAGCCCAGTGAGCTGATCGAGAACGCCACCTCCGCCATGCAGCGGGCGCGCGAGGACCGCAGACGGAACTTCTTTTTCTATTCGCGCGGAATCCGGGTGGCCGTGCACAAGAAGCTGAAGGTGGAGCTGGCCCTGCAGAAGGTGCTGGACAACCAGGAGCTCCAGTGCCTCTACCAGCCCCAGGTCGCGGTCGCGGACGGGCGGCTGGTCGGGGTCGAGACGCTCGTGCGCTGGGACAGCCCGGCGCTGGGCCGCATCTCGCCGGCGGAGTTCATCCCCATCGCGGAGCAGCAGGGGCTGATCGTCGCGATCGGCGACTGGATCCTCGAGCAGGCGTGCGCGCAGGCCCGGCGCTGGCACGAGTCCGGGATCGTGGACCTGCGCATCGCGGTCAATCTCTCCGCGACCCAGCTCGAGCACCCGGGGCTGGTCGCGCAGGTCGGTCACGCCCTGGGCAGCTCGGGCCTGCGACCCGGACAACTCGAACTCGAGGTGACCGAAACCGCGCTCCTCGGCGATCTCGACAAGGCGATCGGTACGCTCGCCGAGTTGAAGACGCTCGGCGTCGAGCTCGCCATCGACGATTTCGGCACCGGCTACTCGTCGCTGAGCTACCTGCAGCGCTTCCCGATGGACCGCATCAAGATCGACCAGGCCTTCGTCAGGGACGTCAACGTCAACAGCGAGAGCGCCGAAATCACCCGCTCGATCATCGAGATGGCCCACCGGTTGAATCTCGAGGTGATCGCCGAAGGCGTCGAGACCCCGGAACACCTCGCGTTCCTGCGCGCCAACGGTTGCGAAGAGGCCCAGGGCTACCTGTTCGGCAAACCGATGCAGGCCGACGCCCTCGAGCGCGCCATCCTTGCCGGCGAGCTGCGGCTCGGCACGGCGCGGCGTGAAGCGGGCTAGGGTCGTTCCGGGGCGTGCCCTGGGGGCGGTGGTCGCACCGCCGGGCTGACCAGCGCGGTCGACGCGACCGAGAACAGGCAGTAGGCGAGGAAGAACCAGAAGCCCTCTTCGAGCCGGGCGTCCATTACCAGCAGGTCGCCCATCTGCCCTGACGCGCTGCCGGCGAGCCAGGCGACGATCAGCGCCATCACGAACACGTCGGCCATCGACCACTTGCCGACCGCCGCGATGAGCCATTGCAGGCCGCGTCGCATGCGCTCGGGCCGCACCAGCAGGGCGGCGAGCTGGAGCAGCAGCTTGCACACCGGGATCACCAGGCTGAACAGCGCGATCAGCAGCGCCACCAGCAGGTTGCCGGTGCGCGCCAGCTCCTCCACCGCCCCCAGGATCGAGCGCGTCTTGCGGTAGACGTCGATGTCGCCCTCGACGCGGTCGAGGCCGAACATCATCGCCAGGCCGTTCATGAACTGGCGCTTGCGCGAGGCCTCCTCGCCGGCGACCAGGTCGAGGCCGATCTCGACCATGTCGGCCTTGGCCATCGTGCCCTCCAGGGTCAGCACCGGTCGGGTGACGCCGGGGTAGAGCAGGGCGATCGCGATGACGATGACCGCGACCGCGACGCTGCGGCGGGGTACGGACATGGCAGGTCCTCGGTGGCGTGGGTGCGCTGCCCGATCTTACGGCAGCCGTCGGGGCGAACGCGGCGGCGGCGCGCCGCCGGGGCGTGCGGGTGCGCTCAGTCGGTGGGCCTGGTGCCGGTCGCGAAGGCCGACTTGAGGTCGGCTTCGTCGAACTTGGCGCGCAGGCGGACGAACGCGCCTTCGCCACTGAGCGGGCCGCCGAGGTCGGGGTCGATGGCCCGATCGGTGTAACCGACGCTCAGCCAGACCCGGTCGAACAGCCGGTAGCCGAGCTCGATGGTGCCGGAGTGGGTGCGGTCGTTGCTTTCGTGGTCGGTCACCATGCGGTAGCCGAGCGCGATGTCGAAGCGCGGCGCGAACTGGTAGCGCAGGCCCGCGCCGACCAGGTCGGTGTAGTTGTCGTAGGGACCGTCGTCGACCCGCTTGCCGGCGTACTTGCCGGTGAGCTCCAGCCTCGGTGCGGCCTGGTAGACCCCTTCGGCGGAGAAGATCAGCGCGTCCTTGTCCAGGCGCTGCCGGTCCTCCTTCCGGTGCAGCCACTCGAAGCGTGCGAACAGGTTCAGGCGGTCGGTGAACAGTGGCCGGTGCGCCAGGCCGATGAGCAGGCGCGAGGTGCGGCGCTCGTCGCCGTTGCCGTCCTCCTCGATCAGCAGGCGTTCCCGGGCGAGCACGCTCAGGCCCTCGTCGATCCGGTGCACCCCGCCGACCTCGACCAGCCAGCTCTCGGCCTGGCCCGCACCGGTCTCCTCACGCCGCTCGACGCGCGAGGTGAGCTTGGTGTCCTGGCTGGCGAGGTACTCCGCGCTGGCGCTCACCGCGTAGGCGTCGGGGCTGCCGGTGCGCTCGCTGCCGTGCACGGTGCGGGCGTTCTCGAGGGTGAGGTTCGCGGTGAACCGGTCGCCCAGGGTGAAGCGGTTGCGCAGCCCGATCACCTGCTGGTTGGCCGAGCCGTCCTGGCCGTCGCTGACGCGGTACTCGTTGAACAGCGTGGTGTTCGGCGACAGCGTCGACTCGGTGCCGAGGATCGTGCGCTGCTCCTCGAGCTCGTCGGTGTCGAGGAACTCCTGGGTGAGGTAGAGGCGCAGGGTGCGGCTCAAATGGTAGTCGGCACCGAGCTGGGTCAGGCGGTAGTCGTCCCCGGCGATCCCGTGCTTGTGCTGCGCGCGCAGGTCGAGCTTGGGCGTGAGCTTGGTGACGATGCCCACGGTCGCGGCGGTGACCTCCTCGGGCATCTCCGCGGCCGGGGTGAACAGGTCGCGGTTGTCGCCATCGCCATCCGGCGTGAGGAAGGCGGCGTCGATCTCCTCGTGCGAAAGGCCGACGGTGACCTTGCTGCGCGCGCCGAGGCGATCGCTGTAGGAGAGGCTCGCGGCCTCGCTGTCGGCGTCGTTGGCCACGTCCCGCGCGCGGTAGTAACTGGCGCGGATCTCGCGGTCCTCGGCGAACTGCCGGCTCGCCTCGACCGAGAACTCCCGGGTGCCGGGCAGCGTCTCGGCCGAGGCCGGGTTGTCGAAACCCTCCTCGGTGTCGCTGTAACGGACCGAGTAACGGGTCCCGGTCTCCGGTTCGCCGGTCAGTTCGACCCGCCAGGCCTGGCCTTCGGCATCGAGGTTGTCGATACCGAGGAGGGTCCCCTCGCTGCGCGCCCACTCGGCACGCAGCCGGTGCTGCGGGGTGATCTCGAGCGTGGCGTCGAGGCCGGCCAGGCGGTAGTCGGGGCCGTCCTGGCCGTCGACCACCGCGGTGGCGCCGAGGCGCAGCGCGTCGGTGACCTGCACGCCGGCCTGGCCGCCGTAGGTGGTGTGCTCGGCGGCGCCGTCCGACTCGGTGGCGTAGACCACGCGTACGAACTGCGGGTTGAAGGCGGCGTCGACGCTGGCGACCGGGTCGCGGAAGAGCAGGGTGCCGTCGTCGTAGTCGATCTCGTAGTCGATGAAGCGCGACAGCGTGCGCCGCTCCAGCACCCGTCCCGGGCGGAAGCGGTCCTGGACCTCGATCTGCACCGTCTCGCTGCCGGGGACCAGCGGCGCGTGGTCGAGCCGGTAGAGGCCGGCGATGCCGCGTCCGGGGAAGGTGTCGACGAAGCTGGTCTGCGCGGTCTCGGCGACGAACAGGCGCAGTTCGGCCTGCGCCTGGCGGATGTCGGCGCGCAGGCCGGTCAGGGCCTGGCGGTAGGCGGCCAGCCCGTTGCTGTCGAGGTCGGTGTCGAAATCGCCGTACAGCAGCGTGTTGCGTTCGTGGTCGAGGCGCAGGTAGAGCTTGCTGGTCGATTCGAGACCGTACTCGACCTCGCTGGTGTCGCCCGTCAGCGGGTAGACCTGCTCCTCGTCGACGTCGCGGTCGCCGCTGCGGAAGAGGTCGTCGTCGCGGCGCTCGCTGTCGTAGCGCGCGGTGAGCAGGGTCTTCTCGCCGACCCGGCCCTGGTAGAAGAAGGCGCCGCGCCCGCCGGCCGCGGCACCGGCGCCGACCTCGCCGAGACCGACCAGGAGCGGATCGCGCAGGTGGGGCCCGAAGGAGAGGACCCGGGTCGCGCTGACCTTGTCGTAGATCGCCTCGATCTCCACGTCGCTGGCGAGCAGGGGGGCCTGCAGGCGCAGGGTGGCCTGGCCGTCGCGGTAGGCGACCTGGTAGCCGTCGGTGTGGCCGTCGGCGTCGGCATCGAC
>JBFIFF010000117.1:0-6379 GCA_041602955.1 Gammaproteobacteria bacterium
ACGACCGCCATCAGCGCCAGTCTGACGACCAGGGGACGCCAACCCTGCGCCGCGGCGTGGCACACCCCCAGGGGCAACAGCGCCAGAGGGTAGATCTTGAGCAGGATCGCGATCGCCAGCAGCAGGTCGCCGACCCACCCGGCACGCGGGTCGCGCGATGCGTAGCCCGCCACGGCCAGGGCGACGAGCAGGTAGATCAGCAGGTCGACGTTGGCCCGCTCGAAGGCGAAGGCCAGGGCCGGCGAACAGATCACCAGCAACGCCATGCTCCAGGCGAGCGCGTCGTCACGCTCGAGCTGCCAGCCGCAGGCCGCCAGGTAGCCGATGATCAGCAACGGCGCGCTCCAGAAGAGGTCGGCCTGGGACAGGCCCGTGCGGGAGAGTTCCAGCCAGAGTGGTGGGTAGACGTGGGTCCGTCCCAGCGGATCGCAGCCGTTGGTGACGTAGACGTCGACCCCGAGGCGGTGGCAATCGAACGCCGACAGCAGCACGCGCCAGTCGAGGAACAGCATCGGCAGCGGCCCGCTCTCGGTCTGCAGCACGACCTGTGGCACGCCGAACTGCCCCAGCACCCCGAACGCGAACAGGGTGCCGAAGAACGCCAGCCCCAGCAGCACGCTCAGCGCGCTGCGGCGAACGGCCGAGGCCATCGGCCCGCGGGCGGCACTCCGTCGTGGATCCGTGATCTCGGGCGCGTCGCGCATCACTCGTGCCCGGTGCGCGGCAGGGTGGTCAGGGTGAGCAGCAACGCCAGGCCCGCCAGGCCCGCGGCCAGCAGGTAGCTCGAGGCGAAGCCCCCGCCCGCCTCGGCGAGCACCCCGGCCAGCGCCGGCCCCGCGATCTGGCCCATGCCGAAGATGAAGGTGATGGTGCCGAACCCGGCCACCGCGTGCTGCGGGCCCATGGAGTCGCCGACCGCGGCGGCCATGATCCCCGGAATACTCCAGGCCGCGAGGCCGAACAGCGCGATCGAGACGTAGATGAACGGCTCGGGCAGGGGCAGCCCCGCGCACAGGTAGGCGCCGGCGTGCATCGCGAACACCGCGGCCATGCCGACCCGCCGTCCGGCATGGTCGGAGAGGTAGCCGAACACCGGCCCGGAGAAGAGGCTGAGGAAGCCGACCCAGAACCAGAAGCGTCCGGCCACCGCCTCGCTGAAACCGCGCTCCTGCACCAGCGTGGTGACGATGAAGGTCACGTAGATCACGTAGGTGAAGCCGAACAGGAAGTAGATCAGGCCGAGCCGGGCGAGGATGGCGCGCCGCGCGGCCGCGTCGGGCTCCGGGAGCGCCGGGACGGCCGTCGCGCTGCTCGACGCCTGTTCGCCGTAGACCGTGAGGCCGACGTCCCGCGGGTCGTTGCGCAGCAGCAACGCGGCGAGCACGGCGATGCCCGTCACCGCCAGGCCGATGAACAGCCAGCCGTAGCGCCACCCCTCGGCGCCCCAGGTGGCATTGACCGCCGGGATCAGCAGGCCGCTGGCCATGATCGCGAAACCGCTGCCGACGACGATGAAGCCCGCCGCGCGGCCACGCCAGCGGCGCGCGAACCAGTGCGACACCAGCCCCATGATCGGCACGTTGGCCGCGCCGCTGCCGAAGCCGGTCAGGGTGTAGAGCAGCAGCACGACGACGAACCCGTCGCTGCGCGAGACCAGCAGCAGGGAGAGCCCGACCGTGCACAGCGCGGCACCGATCACCACGCGCGCGCCGAAGCGGCGGACCAGGCCCGCGCAGGCGAGCACCGCGAGCAGGTAGCCGACGAAGTTGGCCGTGCCGATCAGCCCCATGTCGGCGTAGCTCAGGTCCAGGCCGAGCCCCATCGAGGGCAGCAGCATGCCGAGCGCGAAGCGGCCGAGGCCCAGGCAGGCGAAGACGGTCAGCAGCCCGGCGGCGACCACCACCCAGCCGTAGTGGACCGGCAGGGCACGCGCGAGGCGTGTGGCGAGGTCGCCGTCGTCGGGGTTCTGGGTGGGCATGAGTGGATCCGGGCGCCGTGGGTCGTTCTGCTCGCCGCGACGCCTGCGGCACGCGGCAGGATGCCATCGCGCTCGGCGCGACCGCAACCGGATGGTCCGCGCCAGGCGCGCGGGTGCGCCAGCGTCAGCCCGCGGGCTCGAACCAGGCCAGCTTCTCGTGCAGGCGCACCACCTCGCCGACGAGGATCAGCGTCGGCGCGCGGACCTCGGCCCCGGCGATGCGCTCCGGCATGTCGGCCAGGGTGCCGATGATCACCTTCTGGTCCGGCGTGGTGCCCTTCTCCACCAGCGCGATCGGCGTGGCCGACGGCATGCCGTGCGCCTGCAGCTCACGGCAGATGATCGGCAGACCGTTGAGTCCCATGTAGATCACCACGGTCTGGTTGGGCTGGGCGAGCGCGTTCCAGTTGAGGTCGGTGGTGCCGTCCTTGAGGTGGCCGGTGACGAACAGGCACGCCTGGGAGTAGTCGCGGTGGGTCAGCGGGATGCCGGCATAGGCCGCGCAGCCGGCCGCCGCAGTGATGCCGGGGACCACCTGGAACGGCACGCCCTCGGCCATCAGCGTCTCGATCTCCTCGCCGCCGCGGCCGAAGATGAACGGATCGCCGCCCTTCAGGCGCAGCACCCGCTTGCCCTCCTTGGCCAGGCGCGCGAGCAGCGCATTGATCTCCTCCTGCGGCAGGGCGTGGCGATCGCGCTCCTTGCCGACGTAGAGCCGCTCGGCGTCGCGCCGGGTCAGGTCGAGCACCGGGACCGAGACCAGGCGGTCGTAGACCACCACGTCGGCCTGTTGCATCAGGCGCAGCGCCTTGGACGACAGTAGGTCGGGATCGCCCGGCCCCCCGCCGACCAGGTAGACCTCGCCGCGGGTCAGCGACGCGTCACCCGCATCCAGTGCCGCGTCCATCATCCGGCGCGCGGCCGGCTCCTGGCCGGCCAGAACGCGCTCGGCGATCGGGCCCTGCAGCACCTGCTCCCAGAAGTTCTTGCGCTCGCGACCGGCAGCGAAGCGCGCCTTGACCCGTTCGCGGAACCCCTCGACGAACGCCCCGAGGCGACCGTAGGCGGACGGGATCAGCTGCTCGAGGCGCATGCGGATCAGCCGTGCCAGCACCGGCGACGCGCCGCCGGTCGACACCGCGGCGACCACCGGGGAGCGATCGACGATCGACGGCATGATGAAGCTGCACAGCCCCGGGTCGTCGGCCACGTTGACCGGGATGTTGCGGGCCTGGGCCGCGCGCGAGACCGCGGCGTTGACCTCGCGGTCGTCGGTCGCGGCGAAGGCGACGCGGCAGTCCGCGAGGTCGTCGTCGACGTAGCGTCGCGCGTGGTGGGTCACCTCCCCCGCGGCGACGCGCCGGGCCAGCGCCTGGCAGAGCGCGGGCGCGACGACCGTGACGTGCCCGCCGGCACGCAGCAGCAGGGAGGTCTTGCGCTCGGCGACCTCGCCGCCGCCGACCACCAGGCAACGCCGTTCGCGCAGGTCGAGGAAGATGGGCAGGAAATCCATGCGGCGGGCTCGTGGGTGGGTCGAACGTATCGGGTCGTCGCCGACCCAGATGAAAGCGGCTGTGCCCCAACTTGCCGCAGGGTCGCGGCGGCGGGCAATACCGCTTTCGGGTTAACCGGCCGCTGGCGCGAGACGCTCCAGGCCGCCCATGTAGGGGCGCAGGGCCTCGGGGATCAGCACCGTGCCGTCGGCCTGCTGGCCGTTCTCCAGCAACGCGACCAGGGTGCGGCCGACGGCGAGTCCGGAGCCGTTGAGGGTGTGCAGCAGTTCCGGCTTGCCGCTCGCCGGGTTGCGCCAGCGCGCACGCAGGCGGCGCGCCTGGAACGCCTCGAAGTTGCTGCACGAGGAGATCTCGCGGTACGCCTGCTGCCCCGGCAGCCACACCTCGATGTCGTAGGTCTTGGCCGACGAGAAGCCGAGGTCGCCGCTGCACAGGGTGACCACCCGGTAGGGCAGCCCGAGGCGCTGCAGCACGGTCTCGGCGTGGCCGGTGAGTTCCTCGAGCGCGGCGTAGGAGGCCTCCGGCGGCACCAGCTGCACCAGCTCGACCTTCTCGAACTGGTGCTGGCGGATCAGGCCGCGGGTGTCCTTGCCGTAGGAACCCGCCTCGCTGCGGAAGCACGGCGTGTGGCAGGCGTACTTCAACGGCAGCGCGTCGGCGATCACGTCGCGCGCGAGGTTGGTCACCGGCACCTCGGCGGTCGGGATCAGGTAGAACGGCGGGTCGACGTCGACGCGGAACAGGTCGGCCTCGAACTTGGGCAGCTGGCCGGTGCCGCGCAGGCTGTCGGCGTTGACCAGGTACGGCACGTAGGTCTCGACGTAGCCGTGTTCGGTGGTGTGCAGGTCGAGCATGAACTGCACCAGCGCCCGCTGCAGCCTCGCCAGAGGACCGTGCAGGACGGCGAAGCGCGCGCCGGTGAGCTTGGCCGCGGCCTCGGTGTCGAGCAGGCCCAGCCCCTCGCCGAGGTCGACGTGATCCTTCGGTTCGAAGCCGAACGCCGGCGGTTCGCCCCAGCGCCGCACCTCGACGTTGGCCGTCTCGTCGGCCCCCACGGGCACGTCGGCATGGGGCAGGTTGGGGATGCCGAGCAGGAAGGCCTCGAGCTCGCCCTGCAGCGCGTCCAGGCGCGTGCTCGCCGCCTTGAGCTCATCGCCCAGCGAGCCGACCTCGGCGAGCAGCGGCGCGGGATCCTCGCCCTTCGCCTTGGCCTGGCCGATCGCCTTGGAGCGCCGGTTGCGCTCGGCCTGCAGCTCCTCGGTGCGGACCTGCAATTCGCGGCGCTCGCTCTCGAGGGCGCCGAATGCGGCCTCGTCGAAGGTGAAGCCGCGCCGGGCGAGGCCGGCGACGACCTCGGGCAGCGCGGTGCGCAGTCGTTTGGGGTCAAGCATCGGTTTCCTGTTCCCGTGGGGGCAGATCGAGTTGGGCCGGCCAGGTGACGATCGGACCCGGCGGCAGCCAGCCACGCAGCTGGGCGACGATGGCCTGCACCCGCTCCGGGGTGTCGAAGAACTCCACCACCAGCGGCAGGTCGGCGGCCAGGTCGACCAGGTGGGCGGAGTGGACGTGGCCCGACGGACCGAAGCCGGCCACGGCGCGGAACACGGTCAGGCCGCGCACCTCCTCCACGACGCGCAGGTGTTCCACCAGGCGGTCGAGGTGGGCCTTGCGCTCGGTCAGGTAGACGCGCGCGACGGTGATCTCGGTCAGGCTCACAGCGACCTCCCGATCCAGAGCCCGGCCCAGCAGGCGGCCAGGCAGGTGACGACGCTGGCGACGACGTTGACCAGCGCGCGCAGCGGCGCCCCCTCCTCGACCAGCGCCAGCGTCTCGAGGGCGAACGACGAGAAGGTGGTGAACGAACCGAGCAGGCCGACCAGCAGGGCCAGGCGCCACTCCGGGCCGAGCGCCGAACGCTCGAGCAGCAACACGTAGAGCAAGCCCATCGCCAGGCTGCCGCTGACGTTGACCGTCAGCGTGCCGTAGGGAAAGCCGCGCCCGAGCAGGCCGTGCACGCCGAGCGAGACCCCGTAGCGCAGCAGCGCGCCGAGGGCGCCGCCGACGGCGACCGCGAGCAGCTGGGTCACGGGCCCTCCCCGTCGCGTGCCGCGGCGTCGCGCCGGCGCAGCTCGGCGAGCTTGTCGCCGATCTGCTTCTCGAGCCCACGCGGGACCGGGCGGTAGTAGCGTGTCGGCGCCATCCCCTCCGGGAAGTAGCTCTCCCCGGCGGCGTAGCCGTCGGGCTCGTCGTGGGCGTAGCGGTAGCGCTTGCCGTAGCCCAGCTGCTTCATCAGCTTGGTCGGCGCGTTGCGCAGGTGCAGCGGCACCTCCAGCGAACCGCGCTCCTCGGCGTCGCGCCGTGCCGCGCCGAAGGCCGTGTAGACGGCGTTGCTCTTCGCCGCGCAGGCGAGGTAGACGATCGCCTGGGCGATGGCCAGCTCCCCTTCCGGGCTGCCGAGGCGCTCCTGGACGTCCCAGGCGTCGAGCGCGATGCGCAGCGCCCGCGGGTCGGCATTGCCGATCTCCTCGCTGGCCATGCGCACGACGCGGCGCGCAATGTACACGGGATCGCAGCCGCCGTCGACCATGCGCGCGAACCAGTAGAGCGCGGCGTCGGGGGCCGAGCCGCGCACCGCCTTGTGGAGCGCCGAGATCTGGTCGTAGAAGGCCTCGCCGCCCTTGTCGAAGCGGCGCACGCCGCCGCCGGCAGTCACCTCGTCGACGAGCCGCGCGTCGATCGTGCCGCCCTCCCCGGCCAGGTCGGACATCACCTCGAGCAGGTTCAGCGCGCGCCGGGCGTCGCCGTCGGCCGCCGCGGCGATAAGGTCGCGCTGGTGCTCCGGAACCTCCACCCCGCTGCCCGCGAGCCCGCGCTCGGCGTCGGCGAG
>JBFIFF010000118.1:0-6344 GCA_041602955.1 Gammaproteobacteria bacterium
CCATGCCCGACCTGCGCCTGATCCGCGGCGGTCGCCGCACCGCCTGGCGACACGGCCACCTCGAGGTGGTGGCCGCCGCGCACGCGCCATTCCCGGTCGAGCGCCGGGTGGTCGAGGAGGACCGCTGGCGGGTGCTCGGTGCCGACCCGGCGTGGCGCCCGTCGCCGCCCGAGCACCCGGTGCGGCTGCATACCGAACTGGTCTTCGACGCCCCGGCGGCACCCGGGAGCGTGCTGCGCCGGGGCTGTGCCTGGCACGCGGTCGTGGTCGACCTCGATGCCGAGCCGCTGGTGGATCCGGCCGCGGTCGCCGCCGCGCTGGTCACCGTCGCGGCGTGGTGCGACCGCGAGGGGGTGCGCCGCCTCGCGCTGCCGCTGCTCGGTGCCGTGCACGGCGACCTGTCCCCGGCGCGGGCGCTGGCGCTGCTCCACGACGGGCTGCTGGCGCACCCGCCGGTCTCGTTGCGCAGGGTCTGGTTGCAGGCCCCGCTGCGCCACCGGGCGGTCACCGAGCAGGCACTCGCCGGATGGGACGGGGACGGCGTCTGACCGTGGTCATGGACGCGGGTAGTGCCTCGGCTATGCTCAGGGCTCCCTGAACGACCCGGCCCGGAGGTCCCATGAGCGACGCGCTGAACTACCTGGTCAAGGCCCGCCCGGAGGCGATGACCGCCTACTTCACCTTCCTCAAGAAGGCCGGCGACCACCTCGATACGCGCACCCGCGACCTGATCTCGGTGATCACCAAGGTGGCGGTGCAGACCGAGGGCGGCTTCCGCCAGTACCTGACCCGGGCGCTGCGCAACGGCGCGACCCCCAACGAGGTGCTCGACGCGTTGCTGATGGCCTTCCCGGTGCTCGGCCTGGCCAAGATCGTCTGGGCCACCGAGATCCTGCTCGACATGGACATCCCGGAGTTCCGCCCCGAGAACCTCGACGCCGAACCGGGCTGGCACACCGTCGCCGCCATCGACGCCATACCCGACGGCCGGCCCGAGTGGTACGAGGCCGACGGGCGCCACGTCTTCGTCTACCGCACGGGGGAGACGCTGCGCGTCTACGACAGCCGCTGCCCGCACCAGGTGACCGACATCCCGCACCTGGCCATCGACGGCCTGCGCCTGACCTGCCCCAAGCACGAATGGGCCTTCGACCTCGAGAGCGGCGAGTGCGTCGCCAAGGGCAGCCGGCCGCTGCGCCGCTTCGAGCACAAGGTCGAGGCGGGGCAGCTGCTCGCGTTCTGGTGATCCGCTCCGGGCGATGGGCCACGGGGCGCCGAAATGGCCTGACCTCGACGGGGGTGCACCACGATGACTGAACCCGTCGCCCCGGTGCTGCGCCTGCTCTACCGGGCGCAGGTGACCATCGCACCGCCGCTCGAGATCGGCGAGCTGGCGGCCGGGGCGAGGCGCGTGATCCCGATCAGTGGCGGCCGTTTCCAGGGTCCCCGGCTTGCCGGCACGGTGCTCGCCGGTGGTGCCGACTGGCAGGTGGTCCGCCGCGACGGGGTCACCGAGGTCGAGGCCCGCTACACCATGCAGACCGACGACGGCGCGCTGATCGAGGTGCTGAACTGGGGTCTGCGCCACGGCCCGGACGCGGTGATGGCGCGCCTGGCGGCCGGCGAGGCGGTCGATCCCGCGAGCTACTACTTCCGCACCACGCCGCGTTTCCGCTGCGGCCACCCCGACTACCTCTGGCTCAACGGGGTGGTCGCGGTGGCACGGGCAGCGCGCCAGGCCGACGGCGTGACCCTCGACGTCTTCGAGGTCACCTGACCCGCCGGTCGGAGGTTGACGCCGCGCATGGTCACGCGCGGCCATCCTTGCAACGATGGACTCGACCCGTGGGTGAGCGGATCGCGCCCGCGACGATCGAAGGAGATTCCATGCGCCCGGCCCAAGTCACCCGGATACTCGGTCGCGAGTTCGCCAGCGCCAGCGCCGGGCAGCACACCCCGGTGATGCTCTGGGGGCCGCCAGGGATCGGCAAGTCCGACCTGGTGCGCGAAGTGGCGCAGCGCCACGCCGTGCCGGTGGTCGATCTGCGCCTGTCGCAGCTCGAACCGAGCGACCTGCGCGGCATCCCGTTCCGTGTCGACGGCCTGGTCGAGTGGGCGGTCCCGGCGCTGCTGCCCGACGCCGCGCGCCACGGCCCGGCCGGGATCCTGTTCCTCGACGAGATCAACGCCGCGCCGCCCACCGTCTCGGCCGCCGCCTACCAGCTGATCCTCGACCGCCGTCTCGGCGAGTACCGGGTGCCCGAGGGGTGGGCGATCTTCGCCGCCGGCAACCGCCAGGGCGACCGCGGCGTGGTCTACTCGATGCCGTCGCCGCTGGCCAACCGCTTCACCCATCTCGAGGTCGAGCCGAACCTCGACGACTGGGTCGACTGGGCCCACGGCCGCGGCGTCGACCCGCGGCTGATCGGCTTCCTGCGCTTCCGGCCCGACCTGCTGTTCGACTTCGACCCGGCGCAGGCGCCGACCGCGTTCCCGTCGCCGCGCACCTGGGAGTTCGCCGACCGTGCGCTGGCCAAGTTCGGCGACGACCGCGACCTGCTCACCGCCGCGCTGCAGGGTTGCGTCGGCCCGGCCGCCGGGGTCGAGGCGGCCGCCTACCTGGAGCACCTCGACCGCCTGCCCGACATCGACGCCATCGCCGACGGCACCTCCGACGCGGTGCCCGACGGCATCGACCTGCAGTACGCGGTCGCCGCGGCGCTGGTGCGCCGCGCGCTGCTGGCGCGCGAGGCCGAAAACCCATGCCAGGTCTACGGCCACCTGCTCGCCTACGCCGGCAAGCTGCCGCAGCGCGAACTCGGCGTCATGCTGGTGGCCGATCTCTACCGCGCGGTCGGCCAGCCGCTGTGCGAGGCGCCACAGTTCGCCACCTGGGCCGGCCAGGTGGCCGACGTGATGCTCGCGGATTGAGCCCGTGGCCGGCGACCCGGCGACCCGCCTCAGCGCCGCGCGTGCGCGGCTGGTGCTGGACCGGCCGTTCCTCGGTGCGCTGACCCTGCGCCTGCCGCTGGTCGCGGCCGACCCGAAGTGGTGCCGGACCACCGCCACCGACGCCCGCGCCATCTATTACAACCCCGACTACATCGCCGCACTGCCCGGCAGTGCGGTCGAGTTCGCGCTCGCCCACGAGGCGCTGCACTGCGCGCTGGGCCACTTCCAGCGCCGCCGGCACCGGGTCAAGCCGCGCTGGGACGTCGCCTGCGACCTGGCGATCAACCCGCTGCTGGCCGGCGAGGGCCTCGCCCCGCCGCCCGACGCGCTGCTGCTCGAAGAGTTCGCCGGCATGAGTGCCGAGGAGATCTACCCGTGCCTGGACGAGGACGAGTCGCGCGCGACCCAGGACCAGCACCTCTACGACAGCGAGGATGGTGACGGGGGCGGCCCGCGTGACCCGGAGCCGGAGCGCGATGGCGCACCGAACGCCCCCGGGGCAGGGCAGCGGCAGGGCGGCGACGGCCGCGAGTCGGGCGACCGCGACGGGGCCCGGCCGCCGCCCCCGCTCTCGCCCGCCGAGGCCGAGCGCCTCGAGCAGCGCTGGCGCCAGCACCTCGCCGGGGCGGCCCAGGCGGCGCGTCAGCACGGCGCGCTGTCGGCGCCGATGGCGCGGCTGGTCGACCGCCTGCTGCAGCCGCAGCTGCCGTGGCGCACGCTGCTCGCGCAGTACCTCGGCACCGTGGCGCGCGACGACTTCAGCTACCAGCGGCCGTCGCGTCGCGAGGGCGCGGCGATCCTGCCGACCCTGCGCAGCCACCGCCTCGAGCTGGTCGCGCTGGTCGACACCAGCGGGTCGATCGACGACACGCTGCTGCGCGGCTTCGTCGCCGAGCTCGACGCGCTCAAGAGCCAGCTCAATGCCCGCGTGACCCTGCACGCCTGCGACCGCGACCTGGCCGCCTGCGGGCCGTGGACCAGCGAGCCGTGGGAGGTGCTGCAACTGCCCGACGACCTCGCCGGCGGCGGCGGCACCTCGTTCGAGCCGCCGTTCCGCTGGGTCGCCGAGTCCGGCCTGCAGCCCGACCTGCTGGTCTACTTCACCGACGCCGACGGCCCGTTCCCCAGGCAGCCACCCGCCTACCCGGTGTTGTGGGTGGTGCGTGGCCCACGCCCGGTCCCATGGGGATTGCGGGTGCAGTACCGGTGACCCGCGAGTGAACCCGATCGACGACATCCTGACCAAGGAGGACGGGCTGCGTCTCAACGTGCTGATGACCCAGGCCGAGGCGGTGCGCATCGACACCTCCGGGCCGGCGGTGGTCGCCCTGGTGGGCGAGCGCGAGTTGCGCGTGGAACTCCATCCGCAGGGGCGCGAGGACGCCTACCTGCTGGCGGTGCGCCGCCTGCTGGCGTCGCTGGTGATCGGCCACCCGGGCGGGTTCCCGGTGTTCATCCGCCGCTGGCTGCGCGGCGGCCAGCTGGAAAACCTGCGCACCGCCGACCTGCTGCGGCTCGGCGAGCCCGAAGCGGTGCTCGCCGCGGCCGCGTCGCCGAACGTCGATGCGGCGGTCGCGCGCCGCGCCTGGTGGGCGCATCCCGAGCCGACCGTCGCGCGGGCGCTGCTCGGCAACCCGGCGCTCGCCACTGCGGCGCTGCGCGGTGAGCTGGCGGCATGGCTGGTGGAGCACCTGCCGTTCGAGCAGGACGACAGCGCCGCGATGGCCACGGTACGTCTGATCGCCGCTCCGGGCCTGCTCGACCCGGAGGCACGGCGACGGCTGTGGCGGCGCGGCCTGCAGCGCCCCGCCTGCCTTGTCGGGTTCCTGCAGGCGGCGCCCGACGACCTGCCCGAACCGCGCCCGGCGCGTGCCCTGCCGGTCGCCATCGCGACCGCGCTCGACGCCGCCTGCGCGACAGGCAACCCGTGGGCCGGGCGCCTCGCGCGGGCCCTGGGTGGCCGGGGCCAGGCGTTCCTCGTCGCCTGCGACGCCATCCTCGACGAGCCCCAGCACCGCGACATCGTCAGCCCGCTGCTGAACCTGCTCGGCGACTGGTGCCGCGTCGGCGACGCCGCGCGTCCGGAGCTCGCCGGGCTCGACGCGGAGCTCGAGGCGCTGGCACGGCTCGGCGCCAGCGAGGAGGCGCTCTGCTACCCGGTGTTCTCGCGCAGCACCGCCAGCGGCTCGCTGCTGCGCGACAAGCTGCGTGAACCGCTGCAGCCGCTGCGCGAGGCGATTGCCACGCTGCTCGGGGGCGAGGTGGCGGGTCCCGCACCCCGCCGGCGGCGGCGCCCGTCGGCGAGCCGCCTACCCCATTGGGGGTAGGGGCCACCTAATACCGTACCTATTTGGTCGGACTTTACCGGCCGTGCCGACCCAACTATCTTGATCATTGTCAGGAAATTTCCGTAGACCGACCCACGAGGCTGAGCCGATGGCCACCAAACAGATGCACCCGACCCCGATGCTCGACGACCTGGAGACCGGCCCCTGGCCGAGCTTCGTCACCGGTCTCAAGCGCCTGGCCACCGACGACAACCCGATGATGGTCGACCTGCTCGGCCAGCTCGAGCACTCCTACGAGACCCGCCTCGGCTACTGGAAGGGCGGCACGGTCGGTGTGTTCGGCTACGGCGGCGGCATCATCCCGCGCTTCTCGGAGGTCGCCGACAAGTTCCCGGAGTCCTCCGAGTTCCACACCCTGCGCGTGATGCCTCCCCCGGGCTTCCACTACGACTCCGAGACCCTGCGCAAGATGTGCGACATCTGGGAGGAGCACGGCTCCGGCCTGATCGCCTTCCACGGCCAGTCCGGCGACATCATGTTCCAGGGCTGCACCACCGAGAACGTGCAGAAGGCGTTCGACGCCATCAACGAGCTCGGCTTCGACCTCGGCGGCGCCGGCCCGGCGCTGCGCACCGCCGCGTCGTGCGTCGGCCACGCGCGCTGCGAGATGTCGTGTTACGACGAGCCCAAGGCGCACCGCCAGATCATCAACACCTACCTCGACGACATGCACCGGCCGTCGCTGCCGTACAAGTTCAAGTTCAAGTTCTCCGGCTGCGCCAACGACTGCGTCAACTCGGTGCAGCGCGCCGACTTCGCGGTGATCGGCACCTGGCGTGACGACATGAAGGTCGACCAGGCCGAGGTCAAGGCCTACGTCGCCAGGAAGGGTCGCAAGTACACCATCGACAACGTCATCAGCCGCTGCCCGACCAATGCGTTGAGTCTCAACGATGACGACACCCTCGACGTCGACAACAAGAGCTGCGTGCGCTGCATGCACTGCCTGAACGTGATGACCAAGGCACTGAAACCGGGCAAGGAGCGGGGCTGCACGGTGCTGGTCGGCGGCAAGCGGACGCTGAAGATCGGCGACCTGATGGG
>JBFIFF010000119.1:0-6342 GCA_041602955.1 Gammaproteobacteria bacterium
CTGTGGCGACTGAAACGCCGCCGCTCGTGGCGCACCTGGTCGAACGCCTGCAGCACGACGAAGGCGCCGATCTTCTCGGTGATGTTGGCCGCGAGGTGGCCTCGCCGGCGCCGCGCCTCGGCGACGCTGCGGTGCATGCGCGGGCCGAGCAGCAGGTTGCCAACCAGCCCGGCGCCGAGGATCACCGTGCAGCCGAGCGCGAGCCACGGATCGAGCCACGCCATGAAACCGAGGGTGCCCGGCACCATGATCGCCGCGACCAGCAGACGCGCCAGGCCGAGGCTCACCCAGCGACGCAGGGTGTTGAGGTCGCCGACGAAGCGCAGCACCACCGCCCCGGTCGACTGCGCGGCGAGCGCACGCGGGGCGAACTTGCCCATGCTGTCGTAGAGCAACAGGCGGATGCGGTGCACGTAGTCCTGCCCCAGGCGCTCGGCGTCGATCCGCTCGACCATGCGCAGCAGCGCCGCCAGCCCCGTGCAGGCGAGCAGGCCGGCGGCGAACAGCACCACCTGGCCCACCTCGCGCATGTCGAACAGGTGCACCTCGGGGTCGTCGAACGCCGGGTTGAGCAGCACGTCGAAGGCGTGGCGCACCAGGATCATCGCGCCGATGATGGCGCCCGCCTGCAGCAGACCGTTGGCCACCAGCCGGGCGAAGGCCAGGCTGCGACGACGGTCCAGGACCGGTGGCAGCGCGCTCACGGCCGTTTCTCGCGCCGGCGTCGCGCACGGAGACAGTTGTGGACCAGGCCGGCGACGTTGGTGCGCCGCAGGGCCTCGGTGGAATAGACCGGCAGACCGGTCGCCGCCTGCGCCTCGCGCACCATCAACGGCGAGCCGCTCAGCACGCCCGTGACCCCGATCACCGGAATGCCCCGCGCCTCCAGCCAGGTGACGCCGGCCTGGGCCCCGAGGGCGTCGTAGGCCGCGAACAGCGCGCCGTCGAGGCGCGCGGCGAACTCGGGCCGGGTGAGCAGCGCCGCGGTCTCCCGCTGCAGGATGCCGTCGGCGATCTCGAGCACGACCACGTCGGGGTGCGCCGCGGCGAGGTGCGCGCAGAGCGTGCGCGCGATCTTCCACACGCGCCCGGGGTCGACGCGGTAGGTGGAGGCGTAGCCGGCATCGACGAAATCGAAGGCCGGCTCGGCGCCGGCGTCGACCAGGGCACGGTAGTCGGCCCCCGCGCCGGTGCCGGTCAGCTTGGCGGCGGCGACATGCAGGCCGCGCCGCACCAGCCCCTTGACCAGGTTGGAGCAGACGGTGGTCTTGCCGGAGTTCATGGCCGTGCCGGCGACGGCGAGAAACAGCGGGCCGGAGGCGATCTTCTTGCGCGACGGAATACGGAAACGGTGCAAATTCAGGCGCTGGCCCTCGGCGTCGGCAAGCAGGCCGAGCGGCGTGATGCGGGTTGCGCTCTTGACCCGCTGGTGGGCGTGCAGCAGGCGCGCGGCGATGCCTCCGGCCGCGACCAGGCGGCAGCGTCCCAGGTGCTCCGGGACCATGCCCTCGAACTGGTCGGGCGCGTAGCGGTCGGCGTAGGCGACGACCACCTCGTCGCCCTCGAACAGCTCGGCGCGGCGGCTGGTGGTCAGTTCGAGCCGGCGATGCTGGCCGCGCTGGTCGATGCGCGCGAGCACCAGGTCGCCCGCCTGCGGCACCTGCCGACCGGTCAGCAGGCGCGTGGCGAGCGCGGGGTCGACGTTGCGCGTGACGTAGGCCCACTTGGCGCGGGCGAGGCGTTGCGCGGTTTTTCCGGGCTCGTTCATGGCCTGCATGCCGTGCAGGGTCGCACGGCACTCTCCTGCCTTTTCATCGATTCTGCCACATTCCGCAGCGCCGGCCCCGGGCTTCAGGCGCCGTCGATCCGTTCCAGTTCTTCGCCGACCTCGAGCCACATCTTCTCTGTGTAGGCCAGCTCGGTCTGCAGCTCGCCGCGCCGTGCGATTTCGGCGTCGAGCGCCTGCCTCATCGACGCGTCGTAGAGCGCCTGTTCCGCGAGGCGCGCCTCGCTGGCGGACAGCGCCGCCTGCAGCTCGTCGAGCCGGCGCTCGAGTTTCTGCAGGCTGCGTTCCAGCGGGCGGCGCTGCCGGGCCAGCGCCTGGCGCGTCTCCGCCCGGGCCCGGCGCTGGGCCTTGGCGCGGGTGGCCTCGTCCGTGCCGCACGCGTCCGGGGACGGTGGCGCCGCGGTGCTCGGCAAGGCGCCCTGGGCAAGGCGGTCGCGGTAGTCGTCGAGGTCGCCGTCGAACGGGTTGACGCACCCGTCGGCGACCAGCACGAGCTCGTCGGTGGCCGCGCGCAGCAGGTAGCGGTCGTGCGAGACCACCACCAGGGCCCCGGAGAACGACTGCAGCGCCTCGACCAGGGTGTCGCGCATCAGCATGTCGAGGTGATTGGTCGGCTCGTCGAGCAGCAGCAGGTTGGGTCGACGTTGCACCAGCAGCGCCAGCGCCAGGCGCGTGCGCTCGCCGCCAGAGAACGTGGCCACGCGGCGCAGGGCATCGTCCGCGCGGAAACCGAAGCCACCGATGAAGTCGCGCAACTCCTGCTCGCGCGCGGCGGGCGCGAGCCGCTGCAGGTGCTGCAGCGGGCTCTCGTCCGGGCGCAGCGCCTCGAGCTGGTGCTGCGCGAAGTAGCCGATCTCCAGGTGGCGCGCCGCGGCGCGCTCGCCGTCGAGGGGCTCGAGCGTCCCGGCGAGCAGCTTGACCAGCGTCGACTTGCCCGCACCGTTACGCCCGAGCAGCCCGAGGCGTGAGCCCGGCACCAGCGTCAGGTCGATCCCGGCGAGCACCGGGGTCCCGGCGTAGCCCGCACTGGCACGTTCCAGGCGCAGCAGAGGGTTCGGACAGCGCTCCGGTTCGCGGAACGCGAAACGCAGTGGCGAATCGACCTCGGCCGCCGCGACCAGCTCCATGCGGGCCAGGGTCTTGAGCCGGCTCTGCGCCTGGCGCGCCTTGGTCGCCTTGGCGCGGAAGCGTTCGACGAAGGCGCGGATGTGGGCGATCTCGCGCTGCTGACGATCGGCGAGCGCCTGCTGCTGCGCCAGGCGCTCGGCGCGCTGGCGCTCGAACTGGGCGTAGTTGCCGCTGTAGAGCGTCAGTCGCCGGTTCTCGATGTGGGCGATGGCGTCGGTGACGTTGTCGAGGAAGTCGCGGTCATGCGAAATCAGCAGCAGCGTGCCCGGGTAGCGCTGCAGCCAGGTCTCGAGCCAGATCACCGCGTCGAGGTCGAGGTGGTTGGTGGGTTCGTCGAGCAGCAACAGGTCGGAGGGGCACATCAGCGCCCGCGCGAGGTTCAGTCGCGCGCGCCACCCGCCCGAGAAGCTCTCGACCGGCTTGTGCTGGGTCTCGGCGACGAAGCCGAGGCCGTGCAGGATGGTCGCCGCGCGCGGGCGGGCCCGGTAGCCATCGCGCGCCTCGTACTCGGTGTAGAGATGCGCCAGGCGCGTGCCGTCGCCCTCCGCCTCGGCGTGGCGGAGCGCCGCCTCGAGGCGCGCGACCTCGACGTCGCCGCCGAGCACGAAGTCGATCGCCGCCTCGCCACCCGACGGCACCTCCTGCGCCACGTGCGCCACCACCAGGTTTCCGGGCAGTTCCAGCGAACCGCGCTCGGCGTGCAGTTCGCCGAGCAGCAGGGCGAACAGGCTCGACTTGCCGCAGCCGTTGGCCCCGGTGATGCCGACCTTCTGGCCGGCGAACAGCATCAGATCGACCGCCTCGAGGAGTGTCCGGCCGCCCCGCTGCAGGGCGATGTTGCGCAGTGCGAGCATCGGCGGAGTGTACCCTCGCCGGAGCGTCACGCCGCAAACGCATGGCGCACATCCCAACCGTGTTTTGCTACATTGACTCCAGGGCGTACAAGAGGACCACAGGGGGGACGACATGGCCGACTATCCGTACCGCAGGCTCCACACCGAACCGTTGGCCGACACGCTGACGCTGCTGCCCTATCACCGGCGTCGCGACCGGTCGGTCACGACCGAAAGCCCGGCGCTGCAGGTGATGACCGACCTCTCCCAGAGCCGCCTGGTGGCGATCCGCACCGACGCCTCGCTCGACGAGGCCCAGGACCTGATGCTGCGTGCCGGCGTGCGCATGCTGATGGTGATCGACGACCATGCGCATGTCGTCGGCCTCATCACCCCGCGCGACATCAACGGCGAGAAGCCGATCCACTTCGCCTCCGAGGAGCGCGTCACCCGGGACCGGATCCAGGTCGGCGACATCATGACCCGCAAGAGCCGCATGGACGTGCTGCAATACCAGCACGTCGAGAAGGCCCGGGTCGGTGACATCATCCTGACCCTGCGCGAGTCGGCACGCCAGCACGCCATCGTCGTCCAGCCCAATCCTGGCGGCGACGAGATGCTGCTGCGCGGGCTCTTCTCCATCACCCAGATCGGGCGCCAGCTCGGCATCGAGATCGAGCCGACCGGTGCGGTGCAGAGCTTCGCCGAGCTCGAGGCGATCCTCACCCCTGGCGGGGTGGCCACCACCGCCTGACAACGCGCGAGCACTTCCCAACGAAGCCCCCGGCTGAGCCGGGATCCGTCCAGAGCGCCTACGGGCCATCCAGCGTCAAAATGACGTTATGCAAGGCATAGATGCTTGCTTAACTTTTATATTCAGTAATATTTTCTGTATAGACTCAAAACATCCATAATATTCGATAACAAATTCGCCTGACTTCCGATTAGTCTATGCCGCACTGAACGACGGCCGGCGGCATTCCGCCACCGGCGAGGTGCGGAGGAGTCGGGCATGCGCGTCATCGTTCTCGGCAGCGGCGTCATCGGTGTCACCAGCGCCTACTACCTCGCCCGCGAGGGTCACGAGGTCACGGTCGTCGATCGCCAGCCCGGGCCGGCCCTCGAGACCAGCCATGCCAACGCCGGCCAGGTCTCGCCCGGCTACGCCGCGCCGTGGGCCGCGCCGGGCATCCCGCTGAAGGCGCTCAAGTGGCTGGTCACCCGACACGCGCCCCTGGTGATCCGACCGCGTCTCGACCCGGCGATGTGGTCGTGGCTGGCGCAGATGCTGCGCAACTGCACGGCGGCGCGCTACGCCGTCAACAAGGGCCGGATGGTGCGCCTGGCGCACTACAGCCGTGACTGCCTGCAGGCGCTCCGCGACGAGACCGGCCTGACCTACGACGAGCGCCGTCTTGGCACGCTGCAGCTGTTCCGCAGCCGCAAGCAGCTGGCCGCGGCGCAGGGCGACATCGCGGTGCTCGAACGCTACGGGGTCCCCTACGAACTGCTCGACGTCGATGGCTGCGTGGCCGCCGAACCGGGCCTCGCGGGGACCGCCCACAAGCTGGTCGGCGGGTTGCGCCTGCCGCTCGACGAGACCGGGGACTGCCACCTGTTCACGTCGCGCCTGGCCGAGCGCGCGGCCACGCTGGGGGTCCGTTTCCGCTTCGGCGAGACGATCGAGGCACTCGAGGGCGATGCCCACGGCATCGCCGGCGTGCGCACCGACAGCGATCTCCTCGAGGCCGACCGCTACGTCGTCGCGCTGGGCAGCTACGGCCGTGCGCTGCTCGCGCCGCTCGGCCTGCGGTTGCCGGTCTACCCGGTCAAGGGCTACTCGATCACCGTCCCCATCACCCGGCCGGAGCTGGCGCCCGTCTCGACCGTCATGGACGAGACCTACAAGGTCGCGGTCACCCGCCTCGGCGACCGCATCCGCGTCGGCGGCACCGCCGAGCTGGCCGGTTTCGACCTGGCGTTGCGCGCCTCGAGGCGCGAGGTCGCCGAGCGCGTGGTCGAGGACCTCTTCCCCGGAGCGGGTGACGTGCCTCGCGCCGAGTTCTGGGCCGGCCTGCGACCGATGACCCCCGACGGCACGCCGCTGGTGGGGGTGACGCGAATCCCGAACCTCTACCTCAACACCGGCCATGGCACCCTCGGCTGGACCATGGCCTGCGGTTCCGGGCGCCTGCTGGCCGACCTGGTCGCCGGCAACGCCCCGGAGATCGATACCGAGGGGCTCACGCTCGAGCGTTACACCCGGCCCCCGCACCGGCGGCCCGCGCACCCGCGGCTGCCGGGCAGTCCCTCGGGTCAAACGGCCTGATCGGACGTCCTTACTGACTCAATGCCTCTTTTTGGGAATACAATCTGGCCATCGCCCGTTTCAAGGGAAAAACGATGGCCAGAAAAGCAGCGAGCAGTACCGCCCCACGCGGCCTCGACCGCCTCGACCGGCGCATTCTCGACATCCTGCAGCGTGACGGGCGCATCTCCTACGTCGACCTCGCCGAGCGCATCGGGTTGTCGACCTCGCCGTGCCTGGAGCGTGTGCGCCGCCTCGAGCGCGATGGCTTCATCACCGGCTACCAC
>JBFIFF010000120.1:0-6319 GCA_041602955.1 Gammaproteobacteria bacterium
CGTCACTGGCGGTGATCCCGGAGAGCCTGCTGCTGGGCGAGCGCACACCGCAGCAGCGCCGGCGCCGGCGGCGCGGCGGCGACCCCGAGCAGGTGGTACGCAACCTGACCGAGCTGCAACACGGCGCGCCGGTGGTCCACGAGGAGCACGGCATCGGGCGCTACCTCGGCCTGCAGACGATGACGGTGGCCGAGGTCGCCACCGAGTTCCTCACGCTGGAGTACGCCGACGGCGACCGCCTCTACGTGCCGGTCGCGTCACTCGGCCTGATCTCGCGCTACACCGGCGCCGAGCCGGACAAGGCGCCGCTGCACAAGCTCGGCAGCGGCCAGTGGGAGCGGATCCGCAGGAAGGCGGCGCAGCAGGTGCGCGACGTCGCCGCCGAACTGCTCGACGTCTACGCGCGGCGCGCGGCGCGAGAGGGCCACGCCTTTCGCCTCGACGAAGCCGACTACCGCGCCTTCTGTGCCGGCTTCCCGTTCGAGGAGACCGCCGACCAGGCCGCCGCGATCGCCGCGGTGGTCGAGGACATGTGCCAGGGGCGGCCGATGGACCGCGTGGTCTGCGGCGACGTCGGCTTCGGCAAGACCGAGGTGGCGATGCGCGCGGCGTTCGTCGCCGTGCAGGGCGGGCGCCAGGTCGCGGTGCTGGTGCCGACGACCCTGCTCGCCGAGCAGCACGAACAGAACTTCCGCGACCGCTTCGCCGACTGGCCGGTGCGCGTCGAGGCGCTGTCGCGCTTTCGCAGCAAGACCGAACAGAGGGTGTTGCTCGCCGACCTCGCCGCCGGCAAGGTGGACGTCGTCATCGGCACCCACCGCCTGCTGCAGGGCGACGTGTCGTTCGCCGACATCGGCCTGGTGATCATCGACGAGGAGCACCGCTTCGGCGTGCGCCACAAGGAGCGCATCAAGGCGCTGCGTGCCGAGGTCGACATGCTGACCCTGACCGCGACGCCGATCCCGCGCACGCTGAACCTGTCGCTCTCCGGGCTGCGCGACCTGTCGCTGATCATGACCCCGCCGAGCGAGCGCCTCGCGATCAAGACCTTCGTCGAGCGCTGGGACCCGGCGCTGATCGCCGAGGCGATCCAGCGGGAGTTGAAGCGCGGCGGCCAGGTCTACTTCCTGCACAACCACGTCGAGACCATCGACCGGACCGCGGCCGAGGTCGAGCGCATCGTCCCGGGCACCGTGGTGCGCGTGGCTCACGGACAGATGCCGGAGCGCGATCTCGAGCGGGTGATGCTCGACTTCTACCACCGCCGCTTCCAGGTGCTGGTGTGCACCACCATCATCGAGAGCGGCATCGACGTGCCGAGCGCCAACACCATCGTGATCGACCGCGCCGACCGCCTCGGCCTGGCGCAGCTGCACCAGCTGCGCGGCCGCGTCGGCCGCTCGCACCACCGCGCCTACGCCTACCTCATCGTGCCCGAGCGCAAGGCGATGACCGCCGACGCGCTCAAGCGGCTCGAGGCGATCGCCTCGCTCGAGGCGCTCGGCGCCGGCTTCCTGCTCGCCACCCATGACCTGGAGATCCGCGGCGCCGGCGAGCTGCTCGGCGAGGAGCAGAGCGGGCAGATCGAGCAGGTCGGGTTCTCGCTCTACATGGAGATGCTCGAGCGCGCCGTGCAGGCGCTCAAGTCGGGCCGGGTGCCCGAGCTCGAGCGGCCGCTGCACACCGGACCCGAGGTCGACCTGCGTGCCCCGGCCCTGCTGCCCGAGGACTACCTGCCCGACGTCAACCTGCGCCTGATCTTCTACAAGCGCATCAGCGCCGCGGCGGACGCCGACGCGCTGCGCGAGCTGCAGGTCGAGATGATCGACCGCTTCGGCCTGTTGCCCGAGGCCACCAAGACGCTGTTCGAGCTCACCGCGCTGAAGCAGCGCGCAGCGCCGCTCGGCATCCGGCGCATCGAGGCGGGTCCCGAGGGCGGCCAGTTGCTGTTCGACGAGGCCCCGCAGGTCGACCCCGCCCGGCTGGTCGAGCTGATCCAGAACGAGGCACGCACCTACCGGCTCGTCGACGGGCAGCGGCTGCGCTTCACCATGGCGATGCCGACCGTCGCGGCGCGCGTGGCCGCGGTCGACGCGCTGCTCGACCGGCTGCGCCCGGCCGCCTGACCGGCGGCACGCCTCAGGCTAGAATGGTCCCCATGTCACGCCTGCCCTTCCTGCTGCTGCTCGTCGTGGCCTGGCCCGGTTCCGCCCCGGCCGCGCAGCGCTGGTTCGACATCGAACTGGTGATCTTCGCCCGCGACGGCTCCCCCGGCGGCAGCGAGGTGTGGCCCGAGGTGGTCGACCTGCCCGACACCAAGGCCGCGCGCGCGCCCGGTTACCGGGCACCGCTGCGCCTGCACGACGCCGCCGAGCGCCTGCGCCGGCAGCCCGGCTACCGGGTGCTGCTGCACACCGCCTGGCGTCAACCCACGGGAAGCCGCGACAGCGCACCGTGGATCCGCCTGACCGACGGCGGCAACGTCGGCCTGGGACCCGCCCTCGACGGCATGGCACGCCTGAGCCTGCGCCGCTACTTGCATCTCGACCTCGACCTGGTGACGAGCCGCGAACTCGACGTCCCGTACGCCGTCCCCGAACCGGCCGTCGGGACGGTCGCCATCCCGCTGGGCGATCCCGGCGCGACGCCCCCGGCGACCCCACCGCCCGCACCGACCGCCTACCGGCGCGTGCTGCAGCCGTTCCGGATGGTCGACAGCCGGCGCATGCGCAGCGACGAGGTGCACTACGTGGACCACCCGGTCCTCGGCGTCCTGGCGCTGGCGACGGCCTACCAGCCGCCGGCCCCGGCCGAGCCGGCAATCCCGCCCGCCACCGGCGTGACGGACGGCGCCACGACGTCTCAGCCTCCCCCCGCCGACCCACCCGCCCCGACCCCGGCGCGCTGAAGCGTCTGGGGCAAGCCCCCTCAGTGGGTGTGGTCGAGGTCGCGCTGCACCACCGCGTGCAGCAGCGCGCGCACGCGCTCCATGCCGGTCTTGAGGTTGGTCTCGATGGCCTCCATGCGGATGGGACCCGCGATCAGGCCGGCGGCCCGGTTGGCGACCACCGCGCACGCCGCGTAACAGAGGCCGAGCTCGCGGGCGAGCACCGCCTCGGGCATGCCGGTCATGCCGACCAGCTCGCAGCCATCGCGCGCCATGCGCCGGATCTCGGCGGCGGTCTCGAGGCGTGGCCCCTGGGTGGCGCCGTAGACGCCGTCGGGGATCGGGTCGACCCCGGCCGTGCGGCCGCCCTCGACCAGCGCTTCGCGCAGCACGCCGCAGTACGGCTCGCTGAAATCGACGTGGGTCACTGACTTCTCGTCGCCGTCGAAGAAGGTATGGGCCCGGCCGTAGGTGTAGTCGATCACCTGGTGCGGGATGGCCAGCACGCCCGGCACCATGTCCTCGCGGATGCCCCCCACCGCGGCCACCGCGAGCACGTGGCGTACGCCAATGTGGTGCAGCGCCCAGAGGTTGGCGCGGTAGTTCACACGGTGCGGCGGAATGGTGTGGGCGCGGCCGTGGCGCGGCAGGAACACCACCGAGTTGCCGCACAACTCACCGTGGGTCAGCGGTCCCGAGGGCTCGCCGTAGGGGGTCTGGACCATCTCGCGCCGGGTGATGGTCAGGGTCTCGAGCGAGGTCAGGCCGGTGCCGCCAATGATCGCCAGGGTGGTCAAGGGCTCTCCTTCACGGAAGGTCTAGGGGTGTGCGCGGCGCGATGCGTCAGAGGTCGATGTCGAGGAGCGGCTCGCGCTCGAGTTCGCCGAGCAGACGCACCGCGTCGCGCCACCGGTTCGAGCGACGCAGCCGGGCCGGGTCGACCGGGTGCTTGCCGTGCAGGCGTACGCGACGCAGCTGGCCGACCGGGTCGACGTGGCCGTCGAGCGCATCGAGGACCTCGCCCACCGCCGTTGGGGCATTGCACACCAGCAGCATGTCGCAGCCGGCCTCGAGGGCGAGCCGCGCACGCTCCGCGTAGCCGCCGACCTCCCCGGCCCCGGCCATGCTCAGGTCGTCGCTGAACACCACGCCCTGGAAGCCGAGCCGGTGGCGCAGCACCTCGCGCAGCCAGAACGCCGAGTAGGTCGCCGGCAACGGCGCGGCCTGGCTGTAGAGGATGTGCGCACTCATGATGCCGGGCACGCCGGCCGCCACCAGCCGCTCGAAGGGCACCAGGTCGCTGGAGGCGATGTCGGCGTACGGACGGCGGTCCTCGGGCAGGGTCAGGTGCGAGTCCTCGCCGACCCCGCCGTGCCCCGGGAAGTGCTTGGCCACCGCGGCCATGCCGGCGGCCTGCATGCCGTGCATGTAGGCGATGGCGAGCTCGGCGACGGTGTCGGGGCTGCGCCCGAACGCGCGGTCGCCGATCACCCCGCCGGCATGGCGGCGCAAGTCGAGCACCGGCGCGAAGCTGAAGTCGACGCCGACCGCGCGCAGTTCGCTGGCCATCAGCCAGCCCGCCTCGGTGGCGAGATGGAGCGCCCGGGTCCGGTCCTGGCGGTGGCAGTCGCCGAGACAGGCGACCGGCGGCAGGCGGGTGAAGCCCTGGCGGAAGCGCTGAACGCGCCCACCTTCGTGGTCGACGGCGACCAGCAGGTGGGTCTTGCGCAGGGCGTGGATCTCGGCGACCAGGTCGGCGACCTGCTCCGGTGAATCGTAGTTGCGCGCGAACAGGATGACGCCGCCGACCAGGGGGTGCGCGAGGCGCTCCCGCTCGGTGTCGTCGAGCGCGGTGCCGGCGACGTCGATCATCAGCGGCCCGAGGCTCACCGCGCGCCCTCCCCCGCATGCGCACCCGGCTGCGCCGGCGTGACGTCGGCGACCACGCGGTCGCGGCCGTCGCGCTTGGCCTTGAGCACCAGGGCGTCGGCGTGGCGCAGCGTCTCCGCCAGCGTGTCGCCGAGCCGGCGCGCGACGCCGATCGAGACGGTGACGCGGATGACGTGCCCGCCGTGGCCGATCTCCAGCGCGGCGATGTCGCAACGCAGCCGTTCGAAGGTGTCGAGGCAGGCGTCGCCGGCATTGACCGCGATGATGCAGAACTGCTCGGCGTCGTAGCGTGCCAAGACGTCGGTGCGGCGCAGCCGACCTCCCAGCTCGGTGGCGACCCGGCGCAGCACCGCGTCGCCGGCGTCGTGACCGTAGGCGTCGTTGTCCCCGCGCAGGTGGTCGACGTCGACCACCGCCACGACCAGCTCGAGGTTCTGGCGGCGCGCGTTCTCGAAGTACTTCTCGCCGATCTCGAGCAGGTAGTGGCGGTTGTAGGCGCCGGTCAGGTAGTCACGGTCGGCGCGCGCGCTGATCTCGCGCACCAGGTCGACCAGCTCGACGTTCTGGCCGACGCGGCAGACGAACTCCTCCGGCGAGAAGGGCTTGACCAGGAAATCGTTGGCGCCGCGCTTGAGGAAGCGCGCCGACAGCGCGCCGCCGCTCTCGGCCGAGATGCCGATGATCGCCAGGCGTTCCCTGCTGGCGCGCTTGCGCAACTCGGTGACCAGCTCGAAGCCGTCCATGCCCGGCATCTGGTTGTCGGTGATCACCAGGCGGATGTCGGGATGGGCGTCGAGGCAGGCGAGCGCCTCGGGGCCGCTGCCGGCCTCGTGGACCCGGTACTTGTAGGGCTCGAGGTGCTGGCGCAGCTGGTAGCGCGCGGTCGGCGAGTCGTCGACCAGCAGCAGCTCGGTGCGCTGGTTGAGCTCGACGCGGCGCAGCAGGCGCACGATGTAGTCGAGGTCGTCGCTGCTCTCCTTGACCACGTAGTCGAGCACGTTCTTGGCCAGCGCCGCCTGGCGGGTCTGCTCGTCGGGATTGGAGGTGAGCACGACGACGCTGATGCCGTGGGCCAGCACCAGGTCGACCACCTCGCCGTCGGGAGCGTCAGGCAGGTTGAGGTCGAGCACCGCGGCGAAGATCGCCTCGGGATGACGGTCGAGCAGCGTGCGCGTGGCCGCCAGGCTGGGCGCGACCAGGACATCGAACGCGAGGTGACGCGCGATGCGCCGGCGCAGCAGCTCGGCGTAGGTGCGGCTGTCCTCGACGATCAGGACCGACTGCTTGTCGCTGGGCGTGGCCATCCTCGACCTGCTAGGCATGCAACGGGAATGCCCGGACCGCGCTGCACCGCGACTCCGGGTGCAGCCTTGTAGCACGCCCCCCGGAACGGGTCAAAACGGACTGGTCGCGCGGACGATAGACTCGCCGAACCAGATGCCTATAATCGATTGATCAGAAATCAGGGAAGGTGCTCGTGGCCGAGAAACGCAAGCTCATCAGAATCAAGAACGACTTCCAGCAGCGGCTGATCCTGCAGAC
>JBFIFF010000121.1:0-6297 GCA_041602955.1 Gammaproteobacteria bacterium
AGTGATAGTCGTGCTCGAACTCGGGGAAATCGAGCTGCGCCAGGTCGGCGACGGTCTGTTCGGCGGCCTCCAGCCCCCAGGCCAGGTCGTCGACGAAGGCGGCGAGTTCGCTCTTTTCGGGCAAACGGTAGAAACCACCGACCTTGACGTTGACCGGGTGGATCTCGCGCCCACCGGTCAGGGTCATCAGCGCATTGCCGATTTTCTTCATGCGCAGGCCACGCTGCACCAGCTCGCCGTGCTCGTTGGCCATGGCGATCGAATCCTCGTAGCCGAGGAAGTCGGGCAGGTGGAGCATGAACATGTGCAGCACGTGCGACTCGATCCACTCGCCGCAGTAGAGCAGCCGGCGCAGCTCGCGCAGGCCGCCGCCGACCGTCACGCCGCAGATCGACTCCATGGCGTGGCACGCACCCATCAGGTAGGCGACCGGGCAGATGCCGCAGATGCGCGCGGTGATGTCCGGCGCCTCGCGGAAGTCGCGCCCGCGCAGGAACGCCTCGAAGTAGCGCGGGGGCTCGAAGATGCGGAAGTCGGCCTTGGTGACCTTGCCATCGCGGATCACCAGGTCGAGGGCGCCCTCGCCCTCGACGCGGGCCAGGGTGTCGACGGTGATGGTGCGCCGGCTCACGGGTTCTCTCCGGCGAGGCGCGCGCTCTCGTCGCGGAACGCGGGAGCGTTGGCGTTGAAGCCGCGGTAGAGGCGCACGATCTGGGCGTCGGACTGGCCGAGCTCGGCGAGACGCGCTGAGAGCGCTGCCGGGTTGGCGCTCGGCGCCGGGCCGAAGCAGCCGTAGCAGCCGCGCTGGTGATTCGGACAGAGCGCACCGCAACCGGCGAGCGTCACCGGGCCGAGGCACGGCGTGCCGTGGGCGACGGTGACGCAGGTGGTGCCGTGGCGCTTGCACTCCTCGCAGACGGCATGGTCGGGCAGCACCGGCACGCGGCCGCGCAGCAGCGAGGCGAGGGTGTAGAGCAGCTGGCCCTTGTCGATCGGGCAACCGCGCAGCTCCAGGTCGACGGTGACGTGGTCGGCGATCGGCGTCGAGGTGGCCAGGGTGTCGAGGTACTCGGGGTGGGCGTAGACGGTGCGTGCGTACGCGTTCACGTCGGCGACGTTGCGCAGCGCCTGGATGCCGCCGCTGGTGGCACACGCGCCGATAGTGACCAGCAGCTTCGACTGCCGGCGCACGGCCTGGATGCGCTTGGCGTCGTGGGCCGTGGTCACCGAGCCCTCGACCAGCGAGACGTCGTACGGGCCGGGCAGCACCGCGCGGGTCGCTTCGGGGAAGTAGGCGATGTCGACCGCCCCGGCGACCGCGAGCAGCTCGTCCTCGCAGTCGAGCAGGCTGAGCTGGCAGCCGTCGCAGGAGGCGAACTTCCAGACGGCGAGCTTCGGTTTGCGCAACTTGGCCATGGTTACAGATCCCGGGCGTGGAAGACCGGTGCGATGCGCTCGAACGAGAACACCGGGCCGTCCTTGCAGATGAACTCCGGCCCGAGCTGGCAGTGGCCGCAGAGCCCGATCGCGCAGTGCATGTTGCGTTCCATCGAAACGTAGAGCTGCGCGTCGGGCACGCCGCACTCCTGCAGCCGGGCGACGGTGAAGCGCATCATCACCTCGGGGCCGCAGATCATCGCCACGGAGCTGTGCGGGTCGAAGCGGTGCAGGCGCGGCTCGATCAGCTTGGGCACCACCCCGACGCGGCCGGCCCAGCTGGTGTCGGCGGCGTCGACGGTGGCCTCGACGAACAGGTCGAAGCGGCCACGCCAGCGCTCGAGTTCCTTGCGGAACAGCAGGTCGGCCGGGGTGCGCGCGCCGTAGTAGATGCCGACGCTGCCGTAGCGTGCGCGGTTGGCGAGCACGTGATAGATGGCCGGGCGCAGCGGGGCCAGCCCGAGGCCGCCGGCGACGATCAGCAGGTCGCACCCCTCGGCCTCGGTCACGGGCCAGCCGACGCCGTACGGGCCGCGCACGCCGATCTCGTCGCCTTTACGCAGCTTCTGCAGCAGGTCGGTGACCGCGCCGACCGCGCGGATGGTGTGCACCAGCGATTCGCCGTTCGGGTCGCCGCTGATGCTGATCGGCACCTCGCCGACACCGGGCAGGTAGAGCATGTTGAACTGCCCCGGGGCGAAGGCCAGCGGTGCGCCGCGGTCGGCCGGTTCCAGGTCCCAGGTGAAGACGTCGCGCAGTTCGCGGCGCACTCGGGTGATGCGGAACGGGCGTGGCAGCATGGTCGCGGGCAGGTCGCGGGCGGTGGCGTCCATGGTCAGCGCTTCTTCTCCGGGGTGCCGTAGACGTCCATCAGCTGCATGCGCACCGCACTCAGCCGCCCGGCGATCACCGGGATGAAGCGCTTGAACACCTCGTAGCCCACCGAGTGGTCGTCCTCGCATTTGCCGCGCAGGCAGGTGGCATCGAGGCTGATGGCGCGCACCAGGGTCTTGGCGCGCGCGTCGTTGGCCCACTTGTGCGGGGGCACCAGCCACGACCAGCCGGCGATGTCGCCCTCGTGCAGGGTGTCGACCACCAGCGGTTCGCGCCCGGGCACGTGCAACTCGACGGCGACGTTGCCGTGGCGGATCAGGAAGAAGCGGTCGGCCGACTCCCCTTCGCGGAACAGGTAGTCGCCGGCGTGGAACACCTCGTTGCGGCCGCAGCCGGCGATGAACTTGCGCGGGCCTTCCTCCATGCCGGCGAAGAAGGGGTGTTCGACGAGCAGTTCGTCGAGGGGCTTGAGCGTTTCCATGCCTTTCTCCTCAGGTGCCCTGCCGGATGGCATTGGCCTCCTCGGTGATGTCGATGCCCACCGGGCACCAGGTGATGCAGCGGCCGCAGCCGACGCAGCCGGAGTGGCCGAACTGGTCGTGCCAGGTGGCGAGCTTGTGGGTCAGCCACTGGCGGTAGCGGCTGCGGGTGGAGTTGCGGATCACGCCCCCGGCGACATAGGAGTGTGCCGGGTTGAAGCAGGAGTCCCAGCGGCGCGTGCGCTGCGCCTCGATGCCGGCGAGGTCGGGTCGGTCCTCGACCGCCACGCAGAAGCAGGTCGGGCACGCCTGGGTGCAGTTGCCGCAGTTGAGGCAGCGCGCGGCGACCTCGTCCCAGCGCGGGTGTTCGAGATTGGCTTTCAGTGCCTCGGGCAGGCCGGCGGCCCTGAGACGGCGTCGGATCTGCGCCGCGGCATGGGCGCAGCCGTCCTCGACCGCGTCGCGGTCGGCGCCGGTGGCCTCGGCCAGGCCGAGCCGGCCGAGCAGTGCCTCGCCGGCCGGGCTGCCCGCCTCGGCAGTGAAGCGGTGTGGACCGTCATCGACCAGTTCGGTCAGCGCCAGGTCGAAGCCTTCCGTCGCGCGGGGCCCGCTTTTCTGCGAGGTGCAGAAGCAGCTCTCGGCGGCGCGCGTGCAGTTGACGACGATGGTGAACAGGTTGGCGCGCCGCGCGCTGTACGCCTCGTCGGCGTAAGGGCCGTCGCGCAGGACGGCGTCCTGCACGGCGATGGCGCGCAACTCGCACGGGCGCACGCCGAGCAGCGCGCGCTTGCCGACGTCCAGCGGCGCGGCCGTGAAGCGCAGGCGGCCCTTGTCGCGGGTGGCGGTGAACAGCGTGCGCTCGGGTGGGAAGAGCTCGGCCTTCCAACCCTGGGCGGCGAGCACGTAGCCGAACAGGGCGGGCGACCCGTCCTCCTCCAGCCGGTAGTGCCCGGGACCCTGGGTGTCGCGCCAGCCGGCGGGCAGGTCGCGGCTGTCGCGGATTTCGCGGTGGACCACCGCACCATCGCGTACGGTCGGGCCGAGGGTCAGGTGTCCGTCGTCCTGCAGCAGGCGGAGCAGGTCGTCGAGGCGGTCGAGCGTGAGCAGCTTCATGCGGATCTCGGGCGGGTCGGGCCGGCGTCCTTGCGCAGGGCGCAGCCATCATAGACGAAGCGCCCGGCCGCGTTAAGGTGGCCGGACGTTGCACCGACTGCCGAGGGCGTCTAGTCTCGGGCGCCCAGGGGTTCGCCGGTTCCGGGTGCCCAGACAATCAGGAGAATACCCATGGAGAAGTTCCGCGCCTTTCGCATCCACGCCGACAGGGAGGGCACGCGCGCCGGCTTCGAGGAGATGGCGATCGACGAGCTGACCCCCGGCGAGGTGGTCATCAAGGCCGCCTGGTCCGACGTCAATTACAAGGACGCCCTGGCGGCGACCGGCAAGGGGCGGATCCTGCGCACCTCGCCGCTCAACGGCGGCATCGACGTCTCCGGCCACGTGGCCAGTTCGAGCGACCCCCGCTTCAAGGAGGGCGACGCGGTCGTGGTGTGCGGCTGCGGTCTCTCCGAGACCATCGACGGCGGCTACGCCGAGTACGTGCGCGTCCCGGCGTGGAGCGTGGTGCCGCTGCCCGATGGCCTTTCGCTGCGCGACGCCATGGCGATCGGCACCGCCGGCTTCACCGCGGCGATTGCCGTGCAGCGCATGCAGGACAACGGCCAGGTCCCGGAGACCGGTCCGATCGTCGTCACCGGCGCCACCGGGGGCGTCGGCAGCTACGCCATCGACCTGCTCGCGGGCCTCGGTTACGAGGTGGTCGCCTTCACCGGCAAGACCGACCAGGAGGCCTACCTCAAGGGGCTCGGCGCCAGCCGCCTGCTCGACCGCAAGAGCATCGAGATGGGCACCAAGCCGCTGGAGAGCATGCAGTGGGGCGGGGCGGTCGACAGCGTCGGCGGAGACACCCTGGCCTGGCTGACGCGGACGACCAGCGTCTGGGGCAGCATCGCCTCGGTCGGCCTGGCCGGCGGCTTCAAGCTCGACACCACGGTGATGCCGTTCATCCTGCGCGGGGTGAGCCTGCTCGGCATCAACTCGGTCGAGTGTCCGCAGCACGTGCGCGAGCACGCCTGGGGCCGGCTGGCCAGCGACCTGCGCCCGCGCCACCTCGACACCATCGCCAACCGCGAGGTGAGTCTCGACGAGCTGCCGACGGTGTTCGACGCCTACGTCGACGCCGCGGTGACCGGCCGCACGGTGGTACGCATCGCAGGCTGAGGGCGCTCCGGAACCTCCACACGGTGCGGTGATCCAACCGGGCATCCCGGACCCCACCGCTGAGGCGAGGCATGGCGACCCGGACCGCGCTGTCGATCCTCCTCTCTGCTGGGCTGCTCGCCGGCTGCAGCCTCGGCCTTGGCGTGCGCCTGGAGGGCGGGAGCAGCCCGCGCCATTTCCTGCCCGGGCCCGACGCCCGGGTGGTGGTCAGCCAGGCCCTGCACCTCGAGCCGCGGCAGCTGCGCGCCTACTTCCAGGGCGGGCGGCAGCTGCCGCACGCGCAGGTCAACCCCCACTACCCGAACTGCCATCTCGAGTTCGACCGCATCGGTGACATGGAGCGCACCATCCCGCCCGGTCGCTACGCGGTGGTCCGCACCGAGCGTCGCCACGCACCGCTGGCGTCGCTCGAACCGGTGCGGGTCGCCGCGCTCGGCCTGCCGCTGGAGATGGCGATGTGGCAGGGCGGTGGCAGCCCGACGATCAACTTCGAGACCCGTTTCCATCTCAAGCCCATCGAGGGCGGCGCGCAGGACATCCGTTCGCTGAACTGCGCCCAGTGGGGCGAGCCGGGCAGCGTCGACACCTACCCGACCCACGAGGAGATCGAACGGGCCCTGGGCGCGGCGGCCCGCCTGGAACTGTGACGCGGCGCAGGGTGCGCCGGGTCGCACCTCAGTCGTGGCCGTGGGCGATGCGCGGCCAGTACCCCGCGTAGTCGAACGACGGGCTGTGGTGTGGATGATGGCAGCCCGCGCACGCCTCTGCCGCGTTGCGTTTCCCGGGGTAGGTGGCTCCGCCATCGGCGACGTGGGCCCGTCCCGGGCCGTGGCACGACTCGCACTGCACGTTGGCCAGCTCCGGGGTCTCGTCGAGCGCCAGAAAGCCACCCTCGGAGCCGAAGCCGACGCTGTGACAGACCACGCAGTTGGGGTCGAACGCCTTGCCGACGCCCTCGAGGATGCCGAGTGCGCCGGCGTGGTTCGTGGCGTGCCATGCCGTGCTGGCGGTGCGGTGGCACTCCGCGCAGGCGGCGGCGCCGGCGAAGGGGCTCTGGCCCGACCTGCGCGCCTTGCGTGCCGCCACCTGGCGCAGGTAATCCTCGCGCAGGGCGTCGTTGTAGGCGGTGTACCAGTCGGCCAGGCGCGGGGCGTCGGCGACCGCGTTGGTCAGCTCGACGACGGAGGCGGTCCAGTCCGCGAGGGCGCCGTCGGCGGCCAGCTGGAGGTCGACGCGTCCGAGGCGCATGCCGCGCGTACCGGGACTGAGG
>JBFIFF010000122.1:0-6294 GCA_041602955.1 Gammaproteobacteria bacterium
CCGGTCCGCAGATCGCCGCGGAGTTGCGCACGCGTCGCATCGCGGCCCTCACAGCGCTCTGCTGACCCCGCGACGCCCCGTCGCCGACCGACTGGTCACGCTCCGGCGTACCGCGACTGTCGGATTAATCCGACATTTTGCACACGCTGGATGGCGTTAAAGTGTTGTGACCTACGGACGGGAACCAGACCTAACGAAGGAGCGACATCGGCAACATAAACGAAAGACAAGGGGTATCCGCCATGCAGAACCGCAACGACCAGAACGCCTCCATCCATAACCTGTTTCAGCAGCTGACCATCCAGTTCGAGCCCGACGAGGGGGTCGCCTGGGTCGACATGCAGGCCCAGCCACGGCCCTGCTTCACCCCTCAGCTCCTCGAGGAGTCGCGCAAATTCCAGCGCATGATCGAGAACCAGAAGGGACGTCTGCTGCATAACGGCGAACTGCGCCAGGTCCACTACCAGGTCCTGACCTCCTCGGTGCCGGGCATCTTCAACCTCGGCGGTGACCTCGACCGCTTCAATCACTGGATCCGTACCCGTGACCGCGCAGCGCTGGCCGCCTACGGCCGGTCATGCATCGACATCCTCTATGCCAATGCCACCAACTACAACCTGCCGATCACCACCATATCGCTGGTCCGCGGCCAAGCGCTCGGCGGTGGCTTCGAGGCCGCGCTGTCGAGCAACGTGATCATCGCCGAGGCCAGCGCCCAGCTCGGTCTGCCGGAGATCCTGTTCAACCTGTTCCCCGGCATGGGCGCCTACAACCTGCTGTGTCGCCGTCTGACGCCGCACCAGGCCGAGCAGATGATCCTGAGTGGCCGTCTCTACTCGGCGCAGGAGCTCCACGAGCTTGGCATCGTCGACGTGGTGGCCGAAGACGGTGCCGGGCCCGACGCCGTCGCGACCTTCATCCGACGCCACCGCCGCCAGCGCAACGGCTACCAGGCGCTGCAGCGCGCGCGGCTGCGCGCCCACCGCCTCTCCTACCAGGAGTTGATCGACATCACCGACATCTGGGTCGACGCCGCGCTCGCGCTCGACGCCAAGGACCTGAAGGTGATCGAGCGGCTGGTACGCGCGCAGAATCGCGTCACCGCACCGAGCCACGACGCGGCGGCGGCGGCAGCCGGTTGAGGCGGGTCAGGCGCGCGCGCCGCGCGTCCGCGCGCGGCGCGCGACGAACGCCTCGGCGGTCCGCTCGATCAGCGCAGCCAGGGCGGTGGCAGCAGCCCTGGCCTCGCCGTAGCGCTGCGCCTTGCACAGCCCGGAGAGGCGACCGCACGCCTCGAACACGCCCTGCGCGCCGACGCTGCCGGCCGAGCCGCGCAGGGCGTGCAGCTCGTCGCGTGCGTGGCTCAGGCGACCGGCCGTGACCTCGGCGAGCACCTTCGCCTGCAGCGTGCGGGCGTCGGCCAGGAAGCCGTCGAACAGTTCGGTGAGGAAGCCTTCGCCCCCGGCGAGCGACTCGATGTGCTGCAGCACCTGCTCCTCGAGGAGTTCGGGCACGTCAGCGCCGTCCGTGGTGCGGCGATCCAGCGTCGTCCGCCGCTCCAGGCCACCCCCGGAGCGGTCCTGGCCGGCGGGGGCGTCGGTGCCCGCGTCGGCCGTCAGGTCGGCGACCGCCTGCAGCAGCGCGGCGGTCTCGACCGGCTTGCTCAGGTAGGCATCCGCACCGGCGGCGAGCGCCTCGTCGCGCGCCTCGCGGGTGGCGTTGGCCGACACCACCAGCCACGGGGTGCGCGGCTGCCCGGCCTCGATGACCCGGTGCAGGCGCAACGCCTCGATGCCGCCCATCTCCGGCATCTGGATGTCGGCAATGACCAGATCGAAGCGGCCCGCCTCGAGCAGGTCGAGCAGCTCCTCGCCGTTGCTGGCCAGCCGCACGCGGTGGCCCGCGCGGTCGAGCACCAGCGACAGCACCTTCCGGTTGGTCGGGTTGTCCTCGGCCACGGCGATGTCGAGCACGCGCGGCGTGGCCGCCAGCTGCAGCCGCGTGGCGAGCTGCACCACCCCGTCGACCGGCTCGTGCTCGGTGCGCGCGGCGTGCAGGGCGTTGTAGAGCAACCGCTTGTCGAGCGGCAGGCCGAGCACCGATGAGTAGCCGGCGTGCAGCAGCCTCTCCTCGGCCACCTCGGTGGTGGGGCCGACCAGGATCGCCGAGACCTCGTGGAAGCGGCCGTCGTCGCGTAGCAGTGCGGCAAACTCGAGTGGGGAGAAGTCGAGCGCCGAGCCCTCCACCAGCACGATCTGGTAGGGATTCCCGGATTGCAGCCCCTCGGCGAGGCGGGCGAAGGTCGCGGCACTGCTCTCCACCACGACCGGCTTGATCCCCCAGCCGTTCAGCACCGCGACCAGCTCGCGCGCCTCGACGGCGAGCACCAGCACGCGGTAGGACTCGAGGCGCACCACCGGCGAGCCGCCATCGGTCGTCACCGGCTGCTTGCCCAGGGTCAGCTCGAACCAGAAGGTGGTGCCACGCCCGACCTCGCTGTCGAAACCGATGCGCCCACCGAGACGCTCGATCAGCTGGCGCGCGATGGTCGTGCCGAGGCCGGTGCCACCGAAACGGCGCGTGGTGGTTTCGTCGGCCTGGGTGAAGCTCTCGAAGACACGGGCGTGCGCCTCGGGTGGGATCCCGACGCCGGTGTCGACCACCTCGAAGCAGGCGGTCATCGCGTGCTCGCTCTCGGTCACCGGGGTGACGCGGATCTCGATGCCGCCATGCTCGGTGAACTTGATCGCGTTGCCGACCAGGTTGATCAGGACCTGGCGCAGGTGCTGCGCATCGCCGTGGCACAAGAACGGAATCTTCGGATTGATATGCACCTGGAATTCGAGCCCCTTCGCCGCGGCCTGCGGCGCCAGCATGCGCGCGGTGGAGTTGAGCAGCGCATGCAGGTCGAAGTCGACCTCCTCGATCTCGATCTTGTCGGCCTCGATGCGTGCCAGATCGAGGACCTTGTCGATCAGCGAGAGCAGGGTGCGCGCCGAGGCCTGGATGGTCCGCGCGTAGTCCTTCTGCTCACTCGACAGCCGGGTCTCCATCAACAGGTCGGACATGCCGATGACCCCGTTCAGGGGGGTGCGCATCTCGTGGCTCATGTTGGCGACGAAACGGCTCTTCGCCTCGCTCGCCAGGCGCGCGCGTTCAACCGCCTCCTCGAGTCGGCGGATCAACGTGGCGATGTAGAAAGGCAGGACGAGCAGCGTGACCAGCAGCCCGATCCCGAGCACCTTGTTGTGGGCCCAGAAGTCGCTGATCAGCAGCACCGTGCTGAAGCCCACCAGGCTCAGGAACATGGCCAGGTAGAGGTAGCGTGCGCCGTAGCGAAACCCGTTGCCGACCACCACCCACAGGTAGGCGCCGTAGATCGGCGGGCCCATCTCGCCACCAAGGTAGATCGCCGCGCTGATGCAGCCGAAATCGACCACCATGCCGGCGAACCGCCGGATCGGCGACGGCTGCGGCGCCCACGCGATCCAGCCGAGGATGGAAAGCGCACACAGGAAGAACACCCCGACACCCGCCAACACGGCAAGGTCGATGTCGCCGGTGCTCCGATCGGCATGGCTGACCGTGATCAGGTAGATGGCCAGCAGCAGGCCGAGGACGATACGGATCAGTGCCTGCTCGTGCTCGCTGTCCTGACGCCCGCGAAACGAGGCGAGCAGGCGGGCGAGCGGGCTGGACCGGGCGCTCATCCGCTCAGCCCGTCACGTCCCTGGGCATGCCCTCGGGGTAGCTGTCGGCGAGGTGTTCCTGGATCTCCAGCACGCGGTCGCCATGGGCGAGGAAGACGTCGACGCAGGCCGGGTCGAAGTGTTTCTCGCGCTCTCTGGCCATCACCTCGAACGCGAGCGCGCTCGACCAGGCCCTCTTATACGGGCGCGCACAGGTCAGCGCGTCGTAGACGTCGGCCACGGCCACGATGCGCGCGCTCCGCGGGATCGCCTCGCCGACCAGGCCTCGTGGGTAGCCACCCCCGTCGTAGCGCTCGTGGTGGTTGAGCGCGACGATCGCACCGGCCTGCAGGTACTTCGACGGACTGTCCTTGAGGATCTCGTAGCCGATCACGGAGTGGCGCTTCATCACCTCGCGCTCGGCCTCGGTGTGGCGGCCGTTCTTGAGCAGGATGGTATCGGAGATGCCGATCTTGCCGATGTCGTGCATCGGCGCCGCGCTCTCGATGACCTCGCACTCTTCTCGGGGCAGGCCCAGGCCCTCGGCGATCAGGCGCGAGAACTTGGCCACGCGCAGCACGTGGTTGCCGGTGTCCTCGTCGCGGTGCTCGCCGGCACGGGCCAGCCGCAACAGGGTCTCGCGTTCGCGCTCGAGGATCTGCTGGGTCGCCTGGCGCACCTGCACTTCCAGCCACGCGGCGCGGTCGGCGATGATCTTCTGCTGGCGGCGCAGGGTGAGCAGGTTGCGACAACGAGCCAGGCACTCGTAGTGGTCGAGCGGCTTGGTCAGGAAGTCGGTGGCACCGGCCTCCAGTGCCTCGTAGCAGATCGACTTGTCCTCGACGATGGTGATCATCACCACCGGCACCTCGTGGTAACCGGCGAGGCGGCGCAGCCGGCGGGTGAACTCGATGCCGTCGAGGCCGGGCATCTTGTAGTCGGTCAGGACCAGGTCGGCGACCGCACCACCGGCCCAGGCGAGCGCCGCCTCGGGCGCGTCGAAGTCGACGACCTGCACGTCGCGGTCGATCCTGCGCATCAGCTCGCCTAGGAGTCTGCGCCCGGTCGACTGGTCGTCGACGATCAAGATCGTGGTCAATGACCTCTCCAGTCCGGCCCGCTGACGTCTGCGCGTCGTGCGACCGGCACCCCTGGTGGACGGTCAGTCTGCCGCGCCCGCCACGTACTGGCAAGCGCGTAAGGCCTTGAAGCAACGGGGGCCTAGAGTCGGCCGCGCAGGTCGCGCAGCGCGAAGCCGCGCAGCGGGCGGTCGAGGCCGCGGGTCAGCGCCAGCGCCTGAAAACGCTCTCCCATCTCCCCGGGCAGGGTCAGCGCGCGGGCCTGCTGCATGCGCGCGAGGTGGGCGGCGGTGTCGGCGGGATCGCTCTCGGCGAGCAGGCGGTCGAGGCCGCAGCCGAGCAGGAAGTGGGCCTGGGTGGTGTAGCCGGCGACCGCCAGGCCGGCGGCGTGACCCGCCTCGGCGGCGGCGGTGAAGTCGACGTGGGCCGTGATGTCCTGCAGCCCCACGAGGCGCAGCGGGTCGGGGTGCGCGCGCTGCCGGTAGTGGCACTGCAGGGTGCCGTCGGTGCGCTCAGGCAGGTAGTACTCGCGGCGCGGGTAGCCGTAGTCGATGAGCAGCAACACGCCCGCCGCGAGCGGTTCGGCGAGCGTCGCGATCCAGGGCGCCAGCCGCGGGCAGAACTCGGAGACGTAGCCGTCGGGCAGCGGTCCGGCCTCGGCCTGCAGCGCGGCGACGCGCTCCGCGAACTGCGCCCCGGCCGGTCGCCAGACCCAGGCGAAACCGTCGCCAGCGACGCCGACGCACGCCTCCTCGATCAACCCGCCGGCGACGCGGAAGCGGCTGACCGGCAGCGCGTCGGCCACCTCGTTGGCGAACACCAGGCCGCGGAACCCCGCCGCAGGCACGGCGTCGAGCCAGGTGACGCGGTCGAGCAGTCCCGGCACGCGGCGCGCCAGCGTAGCGCGCTGCTCCTCGCGCAGGGCGCCGCTCAGTTCGAGGATCAGGTAGCGCGCGGGGAGCCGGTCGGCGTCGCGCAGCGCTTCGAGCAGGTCGGCGGCCAGCGTGCCGCGCCCGGCGCCGAGCTCGAGCAGGTCGCCGCCGCCGAGGGCCTCGAGGACCTCCTCCGCCTGCGCCGCCACACACCGGCCGAACAGCGGCGAGAGCTCGGGTGCGGTCACGAAGTCGCCGTCGCGGCCGAAGCGCCGTGCCCCGGCGGTGTAGTAGCCGAGCCCCGGGGCATAGAGCGCCAGCTCCATGAAACGGTCGAATGGCAGCGCGCCGCCCGCCGCGACGATGGCCGCGCGCAGCGCGGTGTCCACGCGCGCGCCATGGGCGCGCGCGGCGGCATCGGGTTCGGGCAGCTGCTGCAGGGCGTTCGGGCGCATGGGTTCCGGGCTCGCGGCGGGGGGGCGAGTTGGCTAGAGTGGCGGGATGGACGATTCTACACCCCGCCTGGAGGGGCGCGCCGCGCTGGTCACCGGCGCCGCGCACCGCATCGGAGCCGCCATCGCGCGCCGCCTGCACGCCGCCGGGATGGACCTGGCGATCCATTACCGCAGCTCGGCCCTGGCCGCCGAGATCCTC